>JAYSUN010000705.1:0-7249 GCA_043719045.1 Hyphomicrobiaceae bacterium
GATGGCAATCCGAAACGCTTCAATATCGCGCTTCTGCGCTCGGCCGTTGAATCAACAGCCAAACTGTCGGCGTTCGTTCTCTTCATCTTGATCGGCGCCCGCATCTTCTCGCTGACCTTTTACGGCGTCAACGGCCACCTCTGGGTCGAGCACCTCCTGGTGTCGTTGCCGGGCGGTCAGGTCGGCTTCCTGATCGTCGTCAACGTCATGGTGTTCCTGCTCGCCTTCTTCCTCGATTTCTTCGAGTTGGCGTTTATCGTCATCCCGTTGCTTGGACCGGCGGCTGAAAAGCTCGGCATTGACCTGATCTGGTTCGGCGTTATCCTCGGCGTCAATATGCAGACGTCGTTCATGCATCCGCCATTCGGCTTCGCCTTGTTCTATTTGCGCTCCGTTGCGCCGACGGAAGCTTACAAGGACAAGCTGACCGGCAAGATGACCGACCCTGTGACGACCGGCCAAATCTACTATGGTGCAATCCCGTTCGTGATCATTCAGTGCATCATGGTCGGCCTCGTCATTGGCTTCCCTTCGATGGTCATGCACTACAAGAAAGTCGGCTCGACGATTGATCCAAGCAAAGTCGAGATCAACCTTCCAGGCATGGGTGGAATCGGTGGCATGCCCGGCTTGCCAAGCATCGGCAACTCGCCGTTCGGTGGCCCGCCGCCAAACTTCGGCAGCCCGCCTCCGGGTCTGACGCCACCTGGTATCGGTGGTGGTGGTTTACCCCCGGGTCTGACACCTCCGTCAATTCCTGCCGCTCCAGCGATGCCGGCGCCAGCAGCCGTTGTCCCGCAACCGGCAGCGGTGGTTCCACCGCCCGCGCCGGTCACTCCGGTTCCGGCGGCGGTCATTCCTCCGTCACCAGCTCCAGCAGTTGAAACACCGGCCGCAACGCCGGGATCGATGCCAGCAATGCCGCCATCGATAGTGGATGTGACCAAGCCGCCGGCCGTAGAGGACTTGAAGCCTAAACAGTAGTGGTCGCTGCATCACCGGCACCTTCACAAGTTGTACCAATCCGCACAAACACTGACGTGTACGAATTGGTATCCGCGCGGGGCTGGCCGGGTGGCCGCGCGCCAAGGAGTGAGAATCCTCGCGCGCAGCCCACAAGAGGCAAGAGTCATGATTTCTGCGGGCTGGGATCAGACGCAGGGGATCGCAAGGTCCCCTGTTTTTTTAGCGCCTTCACCGATTCGGCGGGAATACAACTTGAATTTCTGCGCCGGCTGGTGTCCACATTAAACTCAAAACTGAAGAGGGTTTTGTGACCGCATTGGTTTCACAGTCTCTCTTTGCGGCTCCAGCAAGCTCATGACAGTGTGCGCTCCCCGGATACGAGGCGTATGAACTTTTATCTGCCGATTGCCGAGATGTCCGTGAATGTCCTGATCATCTTGATGATGGGCGGGGCGGTCGGTTTTTTGTCGGGGCTTTTCGGGGTCGGTGGTGGTTTCCTTATGACGCCGCTGTTGATTTTTTCAGGTGTCCCGTCTGCGGTTGCGGTCGGGACTGAAGCGGCTCAGATCGTTGCCACGTCGGTCTCGGGCGCGATTGCTCAGGCTCGTCGCGGCAACATCGACTTCAAGCTTGGCTTTGTCTTGCTCTTGGGCGGTATTGGCGGGGCGGGGATCGGCGTTCAGCTGGTTAAACTTCTGCGCCAGATGGGCCAATTCGATCTCTTCGTCTCCCTGGTTTACGTCACCTTCCTTGGCCTCATCGGATCTCTGATGATGATCGAGAGCTTGAATACGTGGCGCAAAGTTCGTGCTGGCCAAAATGTTTCTTCACGCCGCTCCGGGTCGCACACATGGATCCATAAGCTGCCGTTGCAGATGCGGTTTCATAAATCGAAACTGTACATCAGCGCGATACCGCCGTTTTTTATCGGCGCCTTTGTTGGCCTGTTGGCCGCAATCATGGGGGTCGGTGGGGGCTTCATCATGGTGCCCGCCCTGATTTATCTGCTCCGCGTACCAACCAACGTCGTTGCCGGCACGTCATTGTTTCAGATCGTCTTCGTGACCGCGGCGACCACAGTTCTGCACGCCACGTTCAATAAAACGGTCGATGTCGTATTGGCGCTTTTACTGATGTTGGGCGGCGTGGTCGGCGCTCAGTTTGGCGCAGCTGCCGGGGCGAAACTGCGCGGCGAGCAGTTTCGGTTTTTCTTAGCCCTGCTGGTGCTCCTCGTTTGCCTTCGGATGGCGTACGGGTTGATCGCAATGCCGGGTGAGCTGTTCTCGTTGTCGGCGAGCCAAGGATAGCGGACGATGATGCGGGGCGGGATGATCGGTGGAAGACGCAGGTTCAGCGAGTTGGCAGGCGCCGTGTTGGTGCCCGTGCTCAGCATTTTCGCGTTGACTGGCGCCATGACACCGGAGGTCTTTGTGTCCGAGGCGGTTGCACAGCAGCAGCCTCCCCCGCGCCGGGGGCGTCAAGTCCCGGTTCCACCGCCTCAGCCGAAATCCGGCGAGATCATCAACAAGCCGACTGAAACAAAATCGATTGAGCCCGACGAGAGCGTGCAGGCCGATGTGTCGACCCGCAACGTGGCCGTCACATCGAGCTTTACAGGCACCGAAATTGTCGTTTTCGGCGCTGTCGACAACAGTCGTCAAGCCAGTCCCGAGGCAGGACTTTACGATGTCGTGATCGTCATTGAGGGCGTGCCAAGCACCGTGACGGTCCGCAAAAAAAGCCGCGTCGGCGGCATCTGGTTGAACGCCAGCGCGTCACGCTTCGAGCGCGTGCCCAGCTATTATGCCATCGTGTCGACCCGCCCACTCGATGAGGTTGCGCCCGAAGCGACCTTGATCGGTTATGAGATTGGCTTTGATCACGTCCGCATGGCGCCAGCTGGCAACGGTCCGCGCATGCCGGCAGCTGAACTCAAGGAATTTCGTGAAGCCTTGGTTCGGCTTAAAGTCAAGGATGGGCTCTACGTCTCGGAGTCACATGGGGTCGCGTTCATTGGCAAAAGTCTTTTCCGCGCATCAGTGTCATTGCCCGCGACTGTTTCGGTCGGGCCTTTTGATACGCGGGTCTATCTATTCCGCGGCGAGCGCTTAATGAGTCAGTACAATGTCCGTATCAATCTCGAGCGTGAAGGCTTGGAGCGGATTTTGCACGATTTCGCGTTCAACAAGCCATTCCTCTATGGCTTGGCCACAGTCGCGCTCGCGCTGGCCGCCGGTCTTGCTGCGTCAACGATCTTTTCCAAGGGCAGCCACTAATCCCAATCCGCACCAACACTGACGTGTGCGGATTGGTATCCGCGCGCGGGGCTGGCAGGGTGGCCGCGCGCCAAGAAAAGAGACTACCAGCCCGCAGTCCCCTAGAAAAAAGAGTCAAGATTTCTGCGGGCTGGTATAAGGCTACCGGCCGCAATATCTGAATCGATTGTGTCAGTCGCCGTTCTCTGCACCGTCATTCCGGCGCGTGCCGCGACCCACTCCAAGCATCGACGGTTCCGCTGCCGACAGAGTTCAAATCGGTCAAATGTGTGGCACGATGCGGTTGATCGTCATTGCATCGAGCCTAGCTACTGATCACGGTACCGTCTTCACCAGGGTTTCCGCAATTTCCGCGGCTTCGCTCATAAACCGGACAATTGCGGTTTGGGCCGACGGAGTACAGCTCGTATAGGTCCGGCTATAGCTGCGGTAGCCGGTGTTGAATGAGCGTGTCAACTTGGCCTTACGCAAGGCCGAGGACCCTTCAGCGTCAAGCAATTCGCGCATGCGCTCGCGCCAGAGTTGACCGTCGGTACCGCCGCACAATTCGCGCAGAAAATGAACGGCACCGAGGACTTCAGAGAGCCGCAAAAGCTTTTCGTCATACGGGCGGTTTTCCAGGGCCGGAGCACCCTGCTGTGCGATCGCAGGTGACAACATGAGCGCCACAGCAAGCCAGCTCGCGCCGAGTCTTCTGCCGATGGCCCGGAGCGATTGATCCTGGAGTTGAAGACGTGGCTTTAGCAAGCGTTCTACCCGCACGTTGAGCTGGCTTGGCAGCCTGATTCGCCCATGACTATGCGGCGTCGCCATGGCAGCGGCAAGGCGCAGCCGCGAAGTGTCGCAAGCGGCCTTCGAAAGCACCAAGCTCTGGGCCCGTTTTGTCGGCCGATCCGCGGTGCATTTGTGCGGGTCCCACAGGCGTTACCACCCGGTCTAGACAGAACCGGCAGAGATGCCGCAAAGATAGCCGACTGCGGTACGTTAGCCGACCTGCATCCAAGGGGCTCCAATGACGCCGACACTCGGAACCACGCTCAGCCTGGACCGCCAAGGGCTTAAACGCTCAGACCAGGGTTATCTCGATGCACTGGCCGCCCGCGATGATGCACGCTTTCTCGTCATGGCCGACCAGAAGCCGGTGATCCGTTCGAATTCCGCGCGCACTGAGGCAGGAATTCGTTGGCTCACCCGCGCCGAACTCGCGACCGCCGACATGCCCATCCATGAGCCGCTGTTCTTAGGGGTCGACCGAACGTCCGGCGCCGGCCGTTTCGCTCTTTCATTCACCGAGCACCGCACGCGCCATTCCGCCCACGCAATTGAGATTTTGCGCCCCATTGTCGACTTGCGCACGCTTGCGATGCAGGGTGTGATGCCGACCGAAGATCTCTCACTGATCGGCCAAGCCAAGTCGCTATCGCATTGGCACGAGAACTGCCGCTGTTGTGGCCGTTGTGGAGGCACCACCATATTTAAAGAAGGCGGCTGGAAGCGTTCCTGCTGGGCCTGCGGTACGGAGCATTTTCCCCGCACCGATCCGGTGGTTATCATGCTCGTCGTCGACAACAAGGGCGATCGGTGCTTGCTCGGCCATGAGGCCCGCTTTGGTAAAGAACCGAAGATGTACTCAACTCTCGCCGGTTTCATCGAGCATGGCGAAGACATTGCTCATGCCGTGCAACGCGAGGTCTTTGAAGAGGCTGGCATCACCGTCGGCGAAGTCAGATATCATTCGACCCAACCTTGGGCGTTTCCACATTCGCTGATGATCGGTTGCATCGGCTATGCCGACAGCTTTGACATTAATATCGACCCAAAGGAAATCGAGGAAGCGCGCTGGTTCTCGCGCGAGGAAGTGGGCCAGATGCTGATGCGAAAACACCCGCAGAATTGGTGGGTGCCTGGCAAACAAGCCATCGCATGCGCGCTCATAACAGCCTTCGCTACCGGGCAGATTTGACGTCCACTCAAGCCGCGGCGCGGCCAAGCACGTTGCCGAGGTCATGGTAGACGGGGTGGATGTGCTGGGCCTCGCCGTCGACGCAGCCGAGTTCAATGACAAAAGTGTCGCCGATGATGCGATAGCCGAACGAGCGCTCAGCTGAGTTTGGACCGTACCAGGCCAAGTGGACAGCCGCCGGGTCGCCGCTGCGGATACGCGCTCTCTGGCGCTCAGTGAGTGCTGCAGCGTAAGGGACCACGGCGTAGGTCTCGATCAGCTGCCAGAGCAGATCGCGTTGCGAACTTGCAAGGTCGGCTGCGGCAACGCCCACTTTTTTCGTGTTGCTGCGTTCGGAGCCAGACGTCGATAGAATGTTGAATAACCGGCTGTCCTGAACCCGGGCGCGCGCTTGTAGTTTTGGCGCGAGATCCGACATCAATCGGCGGGCCAGCAGTTCCTCAGCCTCGATCGTGTTGAGGCCTTTGTGTGGACCAGCTTTAATCCGCGCTGGCCGTGCCGCAAAACCCGCAGGCGTCAGTGACACAATCGAACCATCACGGACGGCAAACGACAGCGACAAATGATGGCCTTCGAGGCGCAGCCCCCAAGCGCCGATCGTTCCGGGTTTGCCGAACACAGCCACCGAGAAGCGATCACGCGACCGCTCACCGGCACCATCGCCCTCGGCCATCAGCACCTCCTGGAGCAACATGACGTTACGGGCCTTTTCAAGCCCGATCGGTGACAGAACATCGCCGAAAATCGACCACGCGGTGTCCTTTTGCGCAGCGCTCATCTGCTCGAGCCGCAGGCCCGGTTTGATATAACCGGCTGCGCCGAAGTAGTTCCAATTGCGCCACTGGGCGCTGTCCCAGGCAAACGTCGCGGCTTGTCTTTTTGCGTCGTCAAGGGAACTCAAAAACGTCGTTGCGCGCTCAGTCAACGCCGTAGCTGGACCGAGATTGGCTGATGCGTCTGGGGTCCCAACCAACAGCGCCGCCGTACTGGCTCCGGCCCCAATGAGAATGTCGCGGCGCGTGGCAATCAATGGCATGTTGAACCCCAGAGCAGACTTTGACGCCGTTCAAGCCGGCTTGCGTCGGCGTTGCGGATTGGCTGACGTGCTCTTGACATGATATCAGCAGCCTAAAAACTCGGCGATCAAATCTACTTGTCCGCAGAGCCTGCCAAGGGAATCATCCAGAGTGTCTCACATTATTCGTTCTGTTGCCGACCTCGACGCGCTTTACGGCGAGACCAATCCCGTGTCGTTGCGCAAGGAAGTGCCAAGCTTGACCCCGGCCTATCAGCGCATGCTCGCATCGTCGCCGTTTTGCGCGGTGGCGACGTCTGGGCCAGGCGGTCTTGATTGTTCACCACGCGGCGATCCGAAAGGCTTTATGCGTGTGCTCGATGAGCGGACGGTGGCGTTCGCGGACCGTCGTCGCAACAATCGGCTCGATACACTGCGCAACCTGGTTGAAGATCCGCGTATTGCGGTGCTGTTCTTGATCCCTGGCATCAATGAGACCTTGCGCATCAATGGTCGCGCCGAAATCTCGACCGAGCCTGCCCTGTTGCAGTCGTTTGCAATCGACGGGAAATTGCCCAAGAGCATCGTTGTGGTCAGTATTGACAGCGTTTACTTTCAGTGCGCGCGGGCTTTGGTTCGCTCGCATTTGTGGGATTCCACCCGCCACGTGACACGACCGGCAGTGCCAACGGCGGGCCAGATGACCAAGGACGCTGACGCGACGTTTGATGCCGAGACTTACGACGCAGCCCTTCCCGGCCGACAGGCGGCGACTCTGTACTGATGGCCAACACCTGATTAGACCGCCATGACAGCGATCCGATTCAACACCTCGCGAGCGAGAGCATAGCCGGTTGCAAGCGAAGTTTTCGGATTGTCCGGCGATGGCTTGTTGACGATCCGGATGTCGGCGTCGCCGGCGCGCGAGCGGATGCTGATTTCGAGCACATTGCCGGGGGACGCAGGATCAGCGATCAACTTCACCTGCGTGGCATCTAGGCTTCCAGCTGCGAACGCCACGGTGGCCGC
>JAYSUN010000706.1:0-2618 GCA_043719045.1 Hyphomicrobiaceae bacterium
GCCCGGGCCAACCCGCTTCGCCCCAGCAAAGCTTCCACCGCATGACTAAACACTTCAGTCACTTGGGTCTCCAGATCCGTCAGAGGTTCACGCTCAGCGACACTCGGGTCCGCCAAGATCGCCTGCAAGGCATGTCGCAACTCGGCTGGATAAGGTAGCGTGAGGCCGGGACCTGTGCGAACCATTTCGCGGCCATCGGTTTCGAGCATGGCTACGTCGATGCCGTCCATTGAGGTGCCACTGATGGCGCCGATGACAGTCAAGACGCGGAGGGCCGTCATTCAAACCTCTCTGGGTGTGGGATGCGTCGAAGGCTCACTGCAAGTGTTCGGCCGCGACCGGGATCGCCGTCGCTAGTGGCTCTGCCACTGCTTCAGCAATGGACGTCCAACTTGGAGTGCCCGGACGACTAGCCAACCGAGGACAAGTCCGATCAATCCGGCCAGCGTTGCGCCCGCAAACCAGCCGAGCAATCCGCCGATGCCGGGGATAGCACCCGCAACGCTTTTTTCAATGGCCTTGATGACCTGCTCGACGCCGCTAAGGCCATATTCGGCAAGCCCATGCACGATGATGCCGCCACCAACCCAGAGCATGGCGAACGTACCGACCAAGCTTAGCAGCTGGAGGAATGATGGCATGGCGCGCACTAGGCCGCGGCCAAAAATCTGCGCCAATGGCTGCCGGCTCCGGGCCAACGCCATGCCCGCGTCGTCGGCTTTCACGATCAGAGCAACGGCCCCATAGACGATGGCGGTGATGGCCAGTCCAACAGTTGCCAACGTGATTGCCTGCATAACAAATGTTGGTGCCGTAATGGAGGCCAGACTAATGGCCATGATCTCGGCTGAGAGGATCATATCCGTGCGGATGGCGCCCGCCACTTTTTCCTCCTCGAGAGCATTGGCATCAACAACCGCTGCCCGGTTTGCAGCATCTGCCGCCAAGTGGTCGGCGTGCGGTACGATCATCTCGTGAACTTTCTCATAACCCTCAAAGCACAGAAATGCGCCGCCGATCATCAGCAGCGGTGTGATCGCCCAAGGAGCAAATGCAGACAGTGCCAGTGCTGCCGGCAAGAGATAGAGCATTTTATTCTTGAGCGATCCCCAGGCGATCTTGCCGACAATCGGCAGTTCACGGTCTGCCGCAAATCCGACCACGTACCGAGGTGTGACAGCTGCATCATCAATGACGATGCCTGCCGCTTTGGACCCAGCTTTGGTTACCTGCGCACCGACATCGTCCAAGGAGACCGCGGCAATCTTTGCCAGCGCCACAATGTCGTCGACCAAGGCCAGCAATCCGCTGCTCATGCCGTCTCTCCATTACGTTTCTGCTGTGTTGAATGTGTCGCGTTCGGCGTCAAGCCGTGTCCGATAAATTCCGATACACATTGAGCGCGATCCGCTTGCACTGCGGGGGCTTCACTTGCGCGGGCCAAGATGTCATGTTCCAGGCGTCGTTTCTCAATTGAGTGTGAGCCGCCCCAATGCCCAGTATGCCGTCCAGTTGGCTGGTTGAAACCGAATGGCTTGCGAGCCACTTAGCCTCGCCGGATCTGATCGTGCTTGATGGGTCCTTACATTTGCCGACCTCCGGACGGAATGCGAAATCGGAGTATGCCGAGGCGCATATTCCCGGAGCAATGTTTTTTGACATTGATGCGATTTCCGACAAGTCGAACCCGTTGCCGCACATGCTGCCGTCGTCCGTGCAGTTTGCCAGCCAAATGAAAAAGATGGGCATCGGCGACGGCCACCAGATTATCGTTTACGATAGCGAAGGCCTTTACTCTGCAGCGCGTGTCTGGTGGATGTTCCGCATCATGGGTAACCAGAATGTTCGAGTTCTGAATGGTGGCCTGAAGAAGTGGCGGGCCGAGGGGCGTGATCTCGAGGACATGCCACCACCGAAGCGGACTGAACGGCACTTTACCGCCCGTTTCAATGAAGCACTGGTGCGTAATGCCGATGAGGTGAAGGCGCTGATTGGTCATGCCCGCATACAGATCGTTGATGCGCGCGCTGCCGCGCGGTTTGAAGGCAGCGTGCCTGAGCCGCGTGCCGGCTTGCGCTCCGGTCATATTCCGTCGTCACAGTCACTCCCGTTTGGCACACTGTTGAATGACGACGGGACCTTGAAACCACGGGCGGCGTTGGTGCAGATCATCGATGCTGCGAAAATTGACCGGCAACGGCCGGTGGTCGCTAGCTGCGGCTCGGGCGTAACTGCGGGAGTGCTTGCGCTGGCGTTGGCTGAACTCGGCCACAGCGATACCGCGGTCTATGACGGTTCGTGGAGTGAGTGGGGCGCCAGAGCCGATCTACCTGTTGAAACTGGACAAAACTGAGGTCTTGGACTTGCGGGAAAGTGGGCATGATTTCGGGGCAAAGCCGCGATTCATTGATTTAACTGCGCGCCGCCACACTCGTGGCCCGTCGCGCCAAAATTGCTGAATGGCCGCAACTTCCTTCAATTTTGGCGCGAAATCAGGGCCACGAGCAAAATCGTGGGCTGAGTGTGGCGTTCATCGCGCCTTGGTTGATACCAGTCGAGCCGGAACACCGATCAACCAAGACGCGACGCTACACTAGCAGGCTGTTGAAATAGTCCGC
>JAYSUN010000707.1:0-7244 GCA_043719045.1 Hyphomicrobiaceae bacterium
GTGCTGGGCATGGACGTGCCCGTGGATGACAAAGGGCACTTTGCCTCGCAACAAATCCTGTCACCCGGTCACCACCAGGTCGAGATTGCCGTGCTGGAGAAAAAGGGCACGGTCGCCCAGTTCTCGCGCAGCGTCATGATCCCCGACAATGACTGGTTCTATGTCGGCATGGCCGATCTGACCGCGGGCCGGAACTCGGCCACGACCAATGCCGCGCTGTTGCAGCCCGATAAGGCGCACGAGTATCAAGACAAGGTCTACGTCAACGGCCGCGTTGCCTTCTATTTGAAGGGTGTGGTCAAGGGCGAATACCTGATCACGGCATCGGCTGATACGCGCGAACAACCGTTCCGGCACATGTTCTCGAACTTTGACAGCAAAGATCCGCGCTACCTGTTGCGCTCTCTCGACCCGAACAAATACTATCCGGTCTACGGCGATGACAGCACGTTGGTCGAAGACGCGCCGACCCGTGGCAAATTCTTCGTTCGTGTCGCCCGCGGCGACAACAACGTCATGTGGGGCAACTTCAAGACCTCGATCACCGGCACCGAATTCGCGCGCTATGACCGCGGCCTTTATGGCGCGCGCGTGCAAGCCAAAACCGAAGCCCATACCCAACACGGCGAGCGCCGCGGCCAGATCGAAGCCTTCGTTGCTGAGCCCGGGACCATTGCCGGTCGCGATGTCTTCCGCGGCACCGGCGGCTCCAGCTACTTCATGCGCCGGCAGAACCTCACGCAGGGATCCGAACGCGTAACTGTTGAAGTGCGCGATAAAAATACCGGGCTGGTCTTGAAGACCCGCACACTGGTGCCGTCACAGGATTTCGAGATCAACTATCTGCAAGGGCGCGTGTTGCTCAAAACACCGCTGGCATCGATCGCAGATGACGAGTTCATCGTGCAGGTCGGCTCGCTCGCAGGACACGAGCAGTTCCTCGTCATCAATTATGAATATGCGCCGGGTATCGAGCGAAACAAGGATGATGTCATCGGCGGCCGCGCCTCCTATTGGATCAACGATCACGTCGAAGTCGGTGCCACCGGTTACGACCAGACCGGCGCTGGCCGCAGCCAAAAAATCGTCGGCACCGACGCCACCGTGCGCTGGAAGCCAGGCACGTACGTGAAAGCTGAAATCGCGCGCTCCAATGGACCCGGCGATGGCGAGGCTGTTTCGATCGACGGCGGTTTCACGTTCAGCAACCGCCAGTCCAATGGTGCGCCCGCGACGGCAAAGCGCATCGAGGCTGCGGCCGATCTCAACGAGATCTTGCCGGGTCGCGACGGTCGCCTGTCAGCCTTCTGGCAGCACAAAGATAAGGACTTCTCAAGCCCCGGCCAGGTCACGCTGCTTCGTGAAAGCACGGAGTCCGGCGCCAAAGCGCTGATGAAACTCAACGACCAGTGGGCTTTCCGCGGCAAGATCGACGATAAGCAAGACGCATTGCGCCACTACCGTGCTGGTGAAGCCAACCTCGTGCGCACGTTCAATGACCACTGGAAAGCGACCGTTGGCCTGCGCCTCGACGACAATCAAGTGCGCATGGCGACCGCCAGCCCGACGCTCAATCAGCAGGGCCGCCGCACCGATGGCGCCATTCGGCTCGACTACGACTCGAAGCGCGACTGGTCGACCTATCTCTTCGGCCAAGTTACGCTCAACAAGACGGGCGACCGGCAAGACAACAACCGCATTGGTATCGGTGGCGCGGTCCGCATCACGGAAAAGCTGACGGCCAAAGGCGAAATCTCCAGTGGCAACCTGGGCATCGGGGCTAAGCTCGGCACAGAGTACAAGATCGATGAACACAAGACGACTTACCTGACCTACGCGTTCGAACCGGATCGGACCGATATTCTATCGCGCGGCGCGGAAGGCATCCTCGTCGCCGGCACACGATCGCGCTTCTCCGACAACGTCTCGGTCTACGGCGAAGAGCGCGTCCGTCACGGTGCACTCGCCGGCCTCACCCACGCCTATGGTCTCGATTGGACCCCCTTCATTCACTGGAAGTCCGGCCTCGCATTCGAACACGGCACGCTTTCGGATGCTCTGGTTGGCGACATCAAGCGTCTCGCGGTCAGCGCTAGCCTTGGCTACGGACACGAGGGCACGACGTATTCCGGCAAACTCGAATACCGCCACGACGAATCCGCGGCCAGCGAGCGTGACACCTATCTGACGCAGAACACCTACACGCGCAAAGTTGACCCAAGCTGGCGGGCACTGGCCAAGCTCAACGCCTCGTACTCGACGTCAACGCTCGGCGATTTCTATAGCGGGGACTATGTCGAGGGCGTGCTGGGCGCAGCCTACCGTCCGATCAACGACGATCGCTTGAACGCACTGTTCAAGTACACATTCTTCTATGATCTGCCGAGCCCGGGGCAACGCACGGCGGCTGGTGGCAATCAGTTGGTCGACTACGCACAACGCAGCCATGTGCTGTCGTTGGATGCCAGCTACGATGTCAATCAATGGATCACTCTGGGCGGCAAATACGCTTTCCGCATCGGCGATCTGAAGAACACCCGCACGGGCGGCGAGTGGTTCGACAGCACCGCACATTTGCTGATTGGCCGCGTCGACTTGAAGGTGATCAAGGGCTGGGATCTCGTTGGCGAGATGCGGCGCTTGGACAGCGAAACCGCGCATGACAAGAAAACCGGCGCCCTCGTCGGGGTCTACAAACACGTCACCGACAACTTGAAAATCGGTGGGGGCTATAACTTCACCGACTACTCGGACAGCCTGACGGACCTCAGTTACAAGAATCGCGGCTTCTTCCTGAACGGTGTGGCGAAGTTCTAGTGGCCCGTCGCGCCTTGGTTGATACCAGTCGAGCCGGAACACCGATCAACCAAGGCGCGACGCCACACGAGCGCGCTTGCCACATGACATGGCTCCAGACGGCGTTCTAACCGTCGAAGCGCTCGCGGAGCTTGTTGAGCGCACCAAAAAAGGCTGCATCCAGATACGAATCGGTGCCGCGGATCTGGGTCACGACAGCTTCAGCCCAGTCGCCGTACTCGGCAATGCGCGTCCGCGACCAACTGGTCGGCGCAGACCGCAACAACGAACTGACGTTGGCGGTTTTGTCGGCGATGGACAGGAGTTGCGCTGACCGCGATTTGAAGGTGATCCGTTCGATCTGCAAACGTTTACGCGTGTGATTCGGCAGCGATTTGTCGTCGGTCACCTCCGCCACGATGCGCGCGATCTCGGCTCCGAAAATGTGATCCAGTTCCTGTTCCGTGGTGTCGGTATCCTCGACCGAGTCGTGCAAAAATCCAGCTGCGAGGAGCACCGCATCATGTCCCTCGGCGGACTGCGCCAAATGGTGCGCCACCTCGATCAGATGGTTCACATACGGTTCCTGATCCGGGCCTTTGCGCCGTTGTGCCGCATGCCGCTGTGCCGCAAAATCAGCGGCCCGCAGGACGAGACCGATATTTGTCGTCTTGATGGCAGTGTTCATATCTCTTGATCAGCCGATCCACGGGCCAACTGTCAAGACGATCCACCCCCGCGGCGGCCCGTCACGGGGCATTTCGCGCCGTACCAGTGCAAAACCTCGGTATGACAACTCAATGCTTCAACCCCGAGATTTTGGCGAACGCCGGGCCGCTCCTGCAGCGCTACGATGTGCTGTTCTGCGACGTATGGGGCGTTCTGCATGATGGTCACCGCGCGTTTGCCGCGAGCAACGACGCCTTGACGCGCTTTCGCGCCGGTGGCGGCACTGTCATTCTCGTGTCGAATGCGCCGTCCCCGTCGGCAGCGGTTGCGCACACACTGGCGAGCAAAGGCGTTGCCCCCGGAGCCTACGATGCCATCGTCAGTTCCGGTGACGTGGCACTTAGCTATATCGCCCAACAATCGTTCAGCCGCATCCATCGAATTGGACCAGCCCTGCGCGACAGCGCATTTTATGATGCTCTGGTGCCGCCAGATTGCCCGCTCGAACAGGCCGATGCGATCGTCTGCACCGGACTTTTCGATGATCTCAACGAGACCGGCGAGCACTATCGGGAACGGCTGACAGCCGCGGCGCAACGCGGAATTCCCTTTATCTGCGTCAATCCAGATCTCGTCGTCCACGTTGGCGATCAACTCCTGCCATGTGCGGGGGCAGTCGCCACCGTCTATGAGGCCCTCGGTGGCGCGGTCATCTGGGCGGGCAAGCCGCGGCCATCGGCCTACAGCGCAGCCTTCGCTGCCGCCGAGCAGGTGCGCGGCCATCGTGTCCTGCCGCATCGGGTGCTGGCGATTGGCGACGCCGTCCGGACCGATTTGGCTGGCGCGGCACACGCCGGGATCGATGCACTATTCATCACGACGGGCATTCATCGCGAGACAGTTATGGCTGGCCCCACGATCGACGTTGCCAAGCTGCAAGGCGTGCTTCGCGATGCTGGTATTGGCGCGGTCGCAGCCATGACATATCTTTGTTGGTGAATGCTAATAGTTGCGTCACAGGCTTGCCGCAAACACGGCGGTAAAACCGCAATCATCGAGGTCACACAGGTCTCCCATGCGTTTACATTTGCGTTCATTCCCGGCGGCGCTGGCTCTGGTGATCAGTGTTGGACTGACTGGCCTACCAGCGTCCGCACAACGCAAAGTCCCGCCTCCGAGCCGGGAAGCCGCGATGTTTTCATTTGCGCCGATTGTTAAAAAGGCGGCGCCTGCGGTGGTCAATGTGTACGTGCGCGGCCGCACCCAGGTGGCGCAAAACCCACTGATGAATGACCCATTCTTTCGGCGCTTTTTTGGCGATCGCTTGCCGCAAGAACGAATGCAGAATTCGCTCGGCTCGGGCGTGATCATCTCCCCGGATGGCGTGGTCGTCACCAACACGCATGTGGTCAAGCTTGGGGCCCAGGCCGAAATCAAAGTCGTGCTCGCCGACAAGCGCGAGTTCGATGCGCGCGTCCTGCTCGCGGATGAAAAAACCGACATCGCCGTATTGAAGCTTGAAGGCGTGACGACACCGTTTGATTTTCTGGAGTTTGAAGATTCAGACGGCTTGGAAGTCGGCGATATGGTCCTCGCCATCGGCAATCCCTTCGGTGTCGGACAAACCGTGACGCAAGGCATTGTTTCCGCACTCTCGCGTAGCGAGATCGGCCAATCCGATGCGCAAGTTTTTATTCAGACCGATGCCGCGATCAATCCTGGCAATTCCGGCGGCGCGCTGGTCGATATGACGGGTCGACTGATCGGCATCAATACCGCTATTTTTTCCCAGTCCGGCGGCTCACACGGGATTGGCTTCGCGATCCCGTCAAACCTTGTGCGCGTGTTCGCAACCAGCGCGGTGACGGGCAAGAAAGTCGAGCGCCCATGGCTCGGTGCAAAATTGGAAGCACTCTCGCGCGATGTTGCCGATGCCCTCGGCCTTGAACGCGCAGCCGGTGCCGTGGTCACGCGAATTACGCCAAACGGCCCTGCCGACAACGCCGGCCTGCAAGTCGGCGATGTCATCGTCATGGTTGACGGCACCGAAGTCGCCGACGCGCGCGCTGTGTTCTATCGTTTGACCACGCGCGGCATCGGCAAACTGACGCGCTTTGATGTCATGCGCAAAGGCCGCCGCGTGCCGGTCAATGTCGAATTGACAGCAGCACCGCAGGCTGGCCGCGATGACGTGCGCAATCTCTCGGGTGTCCACCCGTTTGATGGCGCGCGGGTATCGAACATTGTCGGGGCCGTTGCTGATGAGCTCGGCCTCGACGACGAGGAGGGTGTCGTCATCTTGTCAGTGCGCGCCAACTCGATTGCAGCCAATCTTGGCTTTAAGTCCGGTGATATCATCGCGCAGGTGATGAAAACGCCGGTGGATACGGTGCAGACACTTGAGAAAACGCTGAAGGACCGCCAGCGGCTTTGGTTGCTCGCCGTCAAACGGCAGGGTCAGATGCTGCAGATCCAGTTGCCCGGCTGAAGCCTGTTTTACTTCTGTTGAAACAGCCCTTCGGGTCGGATGATTAGCACCACAGCCAGGGCTGCAAAAATGGCGAGGTCGCGGTACTCGATTTGGAAGAATGCCGACCACAGTGTCTCAGCAAGGCCGAGGGCCAGCGCACCAAACACGGCACCGCGCACGGAGCCGATGCCGCCGATGACGGCCGCGATCAGCGCCTTGAGACCGACGACCAGTCCGCCACCATGACCGACGCCGCCGTAGGCGAGAACGGACAAAATGCCGCCGAGGCCGGCGAGCGCACAGGCCAGGAGCATTGTGTGAAACAGCATCCGGGCTGGATTGATGCCAAACAGTGCCGCGGCAAAAGGATCGTCGGCAAAAGCGCGCCACGCCCGGCCAAACCGGCTCGCCCGCATCGTCACCAGCGCGAGCAGGACCGCACACGTCGCCACATAGGGAATGATCAGCCCCATCGGCGTAACCGTGACGATGTAGTCATCCGCCCGTGCGATCCCCAAGGGTCGGGAAAGAAGCGGCGGGATCCAGCGATTGCCCGAGCCTTGCGACAAGCGAACCAACTCGCTCCAGGCCATCGACAGCCCGATGGTCGCAATCAGCAGATGCTGCCCGGGTCGATCCACAAGCTTGGCAAACACCAGATGCCCGAGAGCTACGCCGTGTGCCATGCAGGTGAACAGCCCGACGGCAACGGCTGCGAGAACCGCAATGCCAAGCCAAGCATCGACGGTCACCATCGAGAAGCCCAGAAACGCGCCATAGCCCGCCAGCATTGCAAGCTCGCCGAATGCCAGATTGATGCGACCGACGAGCCCGTATATCAGCGCGTAAGCAGCCGCAAGCAGAGCATAAATCGATAAATTGGTTAGGCCCGACAACAAGATCTGCAGTCCGTGAGCCAGCGTGCGCGGCAACTCCGGCACGAAACCGCCGAGTGCAATGGGTGCCGGATCAGAGATTGCGGCCATCCCGTTGCTGATCCAATAGCGATGCAACAAATGCAATCTCTCGGCGCCTAACGGGCCGATCTCGGTCGCCAAGTTGGTCAACTCAAGCCGGGCATTGCGACCACCGTCGCTGCGGACAATGCAACTGATGGCTCGCCGTTCTGGTGCGCCTTCGCCGCGCGCGACCGAATAGACCACAGTCACGAGAGACCCGTGCGTGGTGTTGCTGGCATCGGCACTGCGAACATCGATTTTGGCGCCAGCGACATTGAATGCCGGAATCATGGAACGACACAGCTTGATGCTCTCGTCGTGGATCAATGCCGCACAGCCGCCGAGAACCA
>JAYSUN010000708.1:0-7225 GCA_043719045.1 Hyphomicrobiaceae bacterium
GAGGAAATTACTGCGGCCGATGCGATCAAACTCGCCAATGATCCAAATGTCGTGTTGGTCGACATTCGGGATCCGCGCGAGGGCGAACGTGAGGGCGTCGTTCCAGGTGCGTTCCATTGCACGCGCGGGATGCTCGAATTTTGGATCGATCCGACCAGCCCCTACTACAAGCCTAAGTTCGGCGAAGACAAAAAATTTGTCTTTTTCTGTGCAGGAGGTATGCGCTCAGTCCTGGCCGCCAAGACTGCGCAGGACATGGGACTCAAACCCGTTGCTCACGTCATTGGTGGCTTCAAGGCGTGGCGCGAGGGCGGCGGCCCGGTCGAAAAGCTTGAACCGAAAGTGAAGCTTTGAACACAGTATTGCAACACTGAATTTCCATCCCACCCGTCGGCTCTGCTGATTGTGATGCAAGCGGTGACTTGCTTTGAAGTTGCCGCCGCGTGGCTCTTCCTGGTGGGCCGCATCATCCACACGGCGTTCAGTCTTTGACGGACGACGTCGCTCTGCACGGAAAAATCTTTGTAATAAATTTTCTTGCTGTTGTGGCGCTGATGACCCACGTGGCTTGGATCGTGATAATTGGAGTGTCATTCCCAATCGTGATATTGACGACGCGGACGCTGGCATAGGCATGGTGGCGTCACCGTTTCACCCGTCGACCTGACTGCCCCACATGCTCCCCTTTCTCGCGCGCCGCCTGCTGCAATTGATCCCCACGTTGTTCTTCGTGACGGTGATCATTTTTCTGTTGCAGCAACTCTTGCCTGGTGATCCCGCAATGGTGATGGCCGGTGAGGAAAAGGACCCGCAGGTGATTGCCCAGATCCGCGAGCAGTACAAACTCGATCAACCCCTGCCAGTGCAGTACATTTACTGGGTCAAGAATGCGTTGCACGGCAATCTCGGTGAAAGCATGCGGCTCAAGGAACCGGTGTCCCGGCTGATTGCCCAGAAGTTTCCCGTGACTTTGCAGTTGGCCCTGATGGCACTGATCATCTCACTGGTGATCGGCATCACCGCAGGGGTCATTTCAGCGGTAAAGAAGAACACACCAACAGACTACATCGTCAATTTCATTTCGTTGTGGGGAATATCAACGCCGAATTTCTGGCTCGGGATTATGTTGATTTTCCTGTTTTCGGTTCAACTTGGCTGGTTACCGGCGTCGGGTTATGTCTCACCATTTGAAGACTTTTGGCTTTCACTGAAAACCACCATTCTGCCGGCATTCGTGCTCGGCAACTCGTTCGCGGCTGTGCTGATGCGACACACGCGTTCGGCAATGCTGCAGGCAATGAGTGCAGACTACGTGCGCACGGCGCGCGCAAAGGGTCTGGCAGAAAAGGTGGTCGTCATGAAGCATGCCATGCGCAACGCCTTGACACCGGTCATCACGCTCGGTGCACTGGAGCTGGGCACATTGCTGTCGGGGGCCGTATTGACCGAGCAAGTGTTTTCCATCCCTGGCTTCGGCAAGCTCATTGTCGATAGCGTATTCAATCGTGACTACGCTGTGGTGCAGGGCGTTACCCTGATCACCGCAACAACGTACATTCTCCTCAACCTGTTGGCCGACATCGCTTACGTTTTCGCCAATCCCCGGCTCCGAGGGTGAGCCGTCATGGCTTCGGTTGCGTCGCGCATTCCTTGTTGAACCGTTGCCGCGCTTGCCTTAACGCCGCGACGTCCAGGCGATTGCCTCCCGGTGCGAAGCTGACGCGGGTCATCTTGTAAAGCTCGTTGGTGTAGGCGGCGCCGCAGTCGAGCGTCAGTTGGTACAGCTCGGTCCATTGGCAATCGGCCAAGTCCTGCAATGGATCTAGACCCGCAATCCGCCGATCGTAGGCCTTGGTCAAGCATGCATCAACCATCGACAACGGCCGGACCAACAACTCCTGAAAGTCGTCTTCAAAGGTCGTGACGTCGCGATCGCCCAAGACCTCACGGATCGCGAACCGATTTTGGCGGATGTTTTGAGCGCGACCCAAAAGTGGTAGTTATTGTCAATTCTGCTTGTCTTCGGCGTGCGGCGCACGCATGCTACCAAAGCGGAAAAGGTCTGACCGGTCCTTCCGCTGACCGCGTGCCGGCCGGCTCGCGGTTGCGCATGTCGGCACGCGCAAGCAAGACAAGACCGGCGCCTGACGGCACCAGCGACAGAGTCAAAACTTCCGCGCCGGTATCACACATTGGATCGTCGAGGCTGCAGCCCCGCCACGCCTCGGCACCACCGGAGTTCACGATGCAGACGAACTTCAGTGCCGCGCAGTTGCAGGATCCGCGCCTTCAAGAGGTGGACAAGATACTGCGCACCTGTGTGCATTGCGGCCTGTGTACGGCCACGTGTTCCACTTATGTGCTGGTTGGTGACGAGCGCGACAGCCCCCGGGGCCGCATTTATTTGATGAAGGATATGTTCGAGGGCAGCAAGGATGCCTCAAAAGAAGTGCAGCACCACGTGGATCGTTGCCTCTCGTGTCTTTCGTGCATGACCACATGTCCCGGCGGTGTCGACTACATGCATTTGGTCGATTACGCTCGAGCGCACATTGAAAACACACAAACAAGGCCATGGCGCGAGCGCCTGATGCGCGACCTATTGGCAGCTATCGTGCCGTATCCGGAGCGTTTCAATAAAGCGGTGAAATTGGCAGCCTTCGGCCTGCCGTTTAAGCCGCTGCTCGCCAAGCTCGGATTCAAGGAGTTGGTGGCTATGCTTGAATTGGCGCCAAAGAATCCGATCCGTCGCGGGGCTAACTTCGCAGGGCCCGGCTCGGCCAAGACCAAGGGAGAGGCCAAGAAGCGGGTGATCTTGCTGGCAGGTTGTGCCCAGCAGGTTCTGCGCCCCGATATCAACGACGCGACCATCCGCTTGCTGGCCCGCGCTGGCGTTGATGTTGAAGTGGCGCCAGGGGCCGGATGTTGCGGCGCCCTGGTCCACCATATGGGCAAAGAGAAAGCGGCCATCGAGGCTGCCAAAGCCAACATTGACGCCTGGTTCAAAGTCATGAGCAAAAATCCCGTTGACGCTGTTATTGTCAACGCTTCGGGCTGCGGCACCACCGTCAAGGACTATGGTCACTTGCTGAAGCATGAATCTGGCGGTTACGCAGAGAAGTCCCTGCAGATTTCAGACCTGACACGCGATATTACCGAATTCGTATCAGGCTTCGATCTCGGCCCACCCAAGCGCTGGTCTTCGATCCGCATCGCCTATCATTCTGCCTGTTCGATGCAGCATGGCCAGAAGATCGTCGATGAACCGAAAGCACTGTTGAAAAAGGCGGGGTTCACCGTTGTTGATATCCCGGAAGGTCACATTTGCTGCGGTTCAGCTGGCACTTACAATATCCTGCAGCCCGAACTTGCGACGCAGCTGCGGGCCCGCAAAGTTGAGAACATACGCAGGGTGCGTGCTGACATTGTTGCCGCTGGTAACATTGGCTGCATCACGCAAATCGGTCTCGGCACCGATACCCCGATTGTACACACGGCTGAACTGCTCGACTGGGTTTATGGTGGCCCAGTCCCGCGTGGGCTTGAAAGCTACGCCAAATTGGTCACTGACGTACCGGAAAGCACGGTCGACACGGCGATTGAAGACTACATCATTAACGCCAGGAGTACCGACGCAGCCAAGATGGCGACGAAGGGCTGATCATCCGGAATGGCCGCCGCTGCCAGCCGCTATTGGCGGTTTTGCGCGGGCTGGTTTTGGCTCGGGTCGAGAGGCTATAACTTGTTCGGCGAGTTCAGCGCGCTTGAGCGCAGCGGCTCGAGCGACCTCACTGTCCCATAACTCATCTGCGAGCATGAGCGCTGTCATGACTAAGAGACGGTCATCCCCGACAGCGCCATGCTCAGCCAGTAAAGCCTCGAATTTGCCTTTGACGTAACCTGCCAGCTCGATCAGCCGATCTGTCTCGTCTGCCGCGCAGCTGAGTTTATAGGACCTGCCATTGAAGCTGACGATGACTTCGCTCATCGGCGTCAGGCCTTCTGGTCGCGCATCAGATCGTTGATCGTATCGAGTGCCCAAGAAATACGATCGATTAATTTGGCTTCACGCTCTTCGACAGTCTTCAAGCGGGTTTCGATTAACTGGAGAGAACCGACCAAAATTTCGCGTTCTTTCATCAGCACTATGACCTTTTGCGCGTCCGACATCCCGTCAAGCTTCGCTGCTTTAAACTTGTCAAGCAAGGTTCTTTGGGTAGGCATGGACTTCTGAGGTGTTGTGACTCGCAGCGGCGCCTTGGCCGCCGGCTTAGAAACCAATTTCTTTTGACCGCTTGTGGCCTGCCGCGCCATGTATCCTCACGAATATTTTGGGCGCCGTCCGCTTTCAGAAACTGCATGCGAAGTTCCATAACCACAGGTGTGGGCGAAGCGAGCGACGCTCCGATATGGTTAACCGCGGGCGCCGCTGATCTCAAGTCACGTCAAGGTGTTATCAACGGCGGCGGAGAGGCGACCATGTGTATTTCAAGTGTCCTATGCAGAGAGCGTCACTAAGAGTGTCGACTTCGTGGCGCGCAAAAGCAGCCAAGTCGACCCCGCAAAAAATGGCAGCTAAACAACTGAATCAGTTACGATTGATAGGCTTATAGACGCCACTCTTGGGGTCATATTCAAGGCTGCCGAGGTCTTTAGCCTGAGCGGCCGTCGTTCTGTCCCGGGATTCCACGGTCGCCGCCCGCATCTCGCTGGCGATTTTCTTGAGCCAACGGTATCCAGCGTAGGCTCCTGCGCCGACAGCGGCGATAAGGATCAATTGCGGCACGTCGCATCTCCTTCATTCGCTTACTCAGGCTCAAGTTACACGATCGGGCACTAAAGTCCAAATCGAGCCCATAGTGCCCGCGCCTCCAACGTTGTCACGACATCCTCAATCAACGATTGGCCGCCGTCCAGTCCGTTGCTCCCTGCGAGGCTAGACGTGGGTATCCGGGCAAAGCGTGACAATAGACTAGGCTTGGACATCGGCACCATGGTGAGCCGAATTTTCTTGCCGTACAATTCCTGCATGCGCGTGCGGACGTCACCGATGCCGTCTATCAAGCCGAACTCCATCGCCTTCGGTGCGGACCAGAACGCGCCTGAAAATAGTTCCCGATCCGGGCCCTTAAGTTTCGGTGCACGTCGGTCTTTCACAATCGAGATGAAGACATCGTGGACGTCCTTCTGCAGGGTCTTCAGGCGATCGACGTCGTCAGCCTTTTCCGGCAAGAATGGGTCGAGCGAGCCCTTGTTGAGGCCGGCAGCGTAGACACGCCGCTCAATTCCAAGTCGCTGGATAGCCTTGTCAAGTCCAAAACTCGATGAAATGACACCAATGGATCCGATGATGGATGATGGATCAGCATAAATTTCATCTCCAGCCAATGCCAGGAAATAGCCGCCAGACGCGGCGACATCCTCACAGAACACGTGCACGCGTTTTTTGTTCTCGTCAGCCAGTTGACGGATGCGCTGGAAAATCAAATTCGACTGTACCGGCGATCCCCCGGGTGAATTGATCACCACCGCGACGCCTGGCAATTTCGACATCGTGAAGGCTTTTTCAATCGGTCCCGCCAGCGTCGCCAGCGACAAGCCTGGGCGCAACGGCGTCGCCATGCCGATCGGCCCGGACAGGCGCAAAACAGGAATGATGGGTGTACGGCGGAACAGCAGCATTCACGAGACCCTCATCGGCACGGCACAACAGCCATCAGCGCCGACGTGTAATATGTCTGCGGCTAACATACAAAGGGGGATCGCAAGCCTCGCGCCAATTTTTACGTCGTCTACGAAGAGCTGAGCGGGCCTGCCAAGTTACAGTCCGACGGAAGTGTGTCTAGTCAGACGAGCCCTGAACAGATAAGCGATTGAAGGTCCATCGGACTGCAGGCTAAGAACTGCGGCTGTCGGACCTAGGGAGGACTTCAATGCAGAGACTGATGACGGGGTTAGCGACTTGGCTAGCAGCCATGGCGGTGGCACAGGCGCCAGCAGTGGCGCAGTCACCCAAAAAGGGTGGAGTTTTGAATTTCTCGATTGTGGCGGAACCACCAACTCTTGATTGCCACGCCACGACGACGTTTGCCACCATTCATCCGGTTTCGCCGAGTTACAATGGCCTGCTGAAGTTCCGGGGCGACGTGAACAAAAAGCTCGAGGTCATCAGTGATCTCGCCAAGTCCTGGGAAATGTCTGCAGATGGCCTCACATGGACATTCAAGCTGCATGACAACGTGAAGTTTCACGATGGCAGTGCCATGACGTCCACCGACGTGAAGGTCAGCTATGAGCGCATCATAAAACCGCCAGCTGGTGTCGTTTCTGCACGCCAGGCGCTGCACAGTGATATCGATGTCATTGAAACGCCTGATGTATCGACTGTTGTCTTCAAACTGAAGAAGGCCAATGCGTCGATGTTGAATAACTTCGCGTCCCCGTTCAATTGCATTTATTCAGCCAAGAAACTCGCAGACAACCCGAAGTATCCTGAGAATGAAGTCATGGGGACCGGTGCGTTCAAGTTCAAAGAGTATGTCAAGGGCGCAACCTATGAAGGCATCAAAAACCCGGATTACTTTGAGGCGGGTAAACCGCATCTCGACGGCTACAAGATCTTTATCGTCAAATCCAATGCAGTTGTGCCGGGCATCCAGGGTGGTCAGTTTGACGCCGAGTTCCGCGGACGGTCCCCCAAAGAGCGCGATCAATTGGTCGAGGCAATGAAGGACAAAGTCACGGTCACTGAGGGCCCATGGACGACGGGCTTGTTGGTTATCTTCAACACCCAAAAGAAGCCATTCGACGATGTCCGGGTACGCCGCGCATTGACCATGGCGATTGATCGTTGGGGCGGCAGCGCGCCGCTGTCGAAGATCTCTGTGCTCAAGTTTGTCGGAGGCTTTACTCGCACCGGCTCAGACTGGGCGATGCCACCTGAAGAGCTTGAGAAGTTACCAGGCTACGCCCGCGACATTGCTAAGTCGCGCGAAGAGGCCAAGAAACTTCTCAAGGAGGCTGGTGTCGAAAACCTGAAGGTCAACTTTGTCAATCGCAACGTCGCCGAACCTTACACTCCAGCAGGCATCTACGTCGTCGACCAATGGAAGCGAATTGGGGTCGAAACGCAGCACCAGCAGCTCGAAACCAAGCTCTATTTTGATGCGCAATCTCAGGGCAATTTTGATGTGACGATGGAGTTCATCGCCGATTATGTCGATGA
>JAYSUN010000709.1:0-7219 GCA_043719045.1 Hyphomicrobiaceae bacterium
CTCAGTTCAGCCCAATACTTGTGAACCCCGAAATCGCGCTCGAACACTTGCGTGTCGTGGAACAGGACGACCGCGCGGTCGGATAGCTTGGGCATCCAAGACGTGAAATCCTCAACCACATCCGCGTAGAAGTGGCGGCCATCGACGTGCAGGAGATCAACTGATTGATCAGCGACGCCGACCAGAGCTTCGGCAAACGTCATCCGACGCAATTCGGCAAAGGCTGCATAATGCGCGTCGATATGAGCTTTCAAATTTCGATACAGCGACTCACTGTAAAAGCCCGAATGGGCATCGCCCTGCCAAGTGTCGACGGCAATGACGCGGGTGTCCAGGCCACCAGCCTTTACAGCCCGGCAGAATGCAGCAAGAGAGTAACCAGCCGCCGAGCCGAGTTCAACGATCACGCGGGGGCGCAACGCCTGCACGAGCCAAGCGGCGAAGGGCCCATGCTCGGTCCAGGCACCGTCCGGTCTCCAATCCGGCAACTCGAATGCCACCGGCGACAGAAAATCGAAAACCGTCGCCGCGGCCGTAGTCTCGGTCATGCAAGCCGTCCTTGTCATGGAATGCGCGAGATCAGCCCAGAAACCGACATGCGATGACCAGACCACTGCCGGGATGACCTATCTCACGCAGCCCACCCGAGCAAGTTTGGCGACCCGAGCAAGTTTGCGCCGGCAGCCCAGCCAGGAGTCGTCAGTTTGATCCACCGAGTGACGACCGTGACTGCACCGCAGGCGGCAGACCGCAAGTGCGGACAGAAGCAACCACCAGCCTCGGTCAGGCAGCCTGTGCCTGACCTCGGGGCAGGAGGGCGCGGCGGGCGGTCAGGCTGTCATCAAGGGCTGCGACGTAGCCGTCAAGATCGGTGTTGGTGACCGCCAGAGAAAGCGCAATAAAACCTCGGCGGGCCGTGTAGACACCACGCTCCAGGAGATCGAAGAACAGCATTTCCTTGACCCGATCATCGCTGGCGACCAAATCTTCGGGACGGCGAACCAAGGCGTCAGTCGCATGCAGGTTCATCAGCGAGCCCATGCCCGTCATTTGCAGGCCGACCTCGTGACGGCCGAACAGGCTGTTGACTCGCAGCCGGAGATCTTCTCCGCGTTGGTGCAAGGCTGTGGCCACGTCCGACGTAAACACTTCCGCCAGTGCTGCAATACCGGCTGACATCGTCAGCACGTTGTTGTTGAACGTACCAGCGTGCGGCATGGCACCGGATTTGGTCGGATCATACAGCGTCATCAGTTCGTCCCGGCCACCGAACGCGCCGAACGACATACCGCCGCCGATCCATTTACCGAGCGTCGTCAGGTCCGGCCGAAGATTGTGCAGGCTCTGTGCGCCTCCGCGCCCGAAGCGCGAAGTCATCACCTCATCGAGAATCATGATGGCGCCAATTTTGCTGGTTTCAGCCCGCAGCATCGCCAGGAATGTTGGATCAGCAGGGATACAGCCGGCCGAGCCCATCATCGGCTCCACCAGGACGCAGGCGAGATCGGCAGCATGCTTGCGGACCAAGGTCGCCGTGGCCTCGATATCGTTGTAACGACCGAGCACGAAATCATAGGGCGCGTTGATCGGAATGCCGCCGCCACCGAAATACAGCAGACCACCGTGATAACCGCCGTTCATGACCATGACCTTGGAACGCCTGGTGATGTGGCGCGCGGTCGCAATGGCCATCAGATTGGCCTCGGTGCCGGAGTTGGTGAAACGGACCTTTTCAATCGCCGGAAAGCGCGCGCAGACGAGGCGGGCCAGTTCGGGCTCGAAGGTGTTGTTGGCGCCAAGATTAACGCCGCCGTCGAGGGCCCGATCGATGGCGGCCCGTATCACCGGGTGTGAATGCCCGAACACCCCGGCTGTGTACTCCCCCAGCAGGTTCAAATAACTGATGCCGTCGACATCCGTGAAGTGAGCGCCCGCCCCGCGCGCAATCCGCAACGGAAATGGGCCATGAAACAGCACGCTTCGGGTATTGCCACCGGGCATCGAGCGCGCCGCGTTCTCATGGGCTGCGCGCGAACCGGGACGACGAGCAGCATAAGCTTCGCGCGCCTCCAAGACGGCATCGTCGAGAGTTTGATTGTGGGGGTAAGTCATGCGAGGCCTCATCGGTGCTCAAGCGCCAGCTGATTGCCACCATAAATACAACGCTCCGGCAAGCCCATAGAGTTGTCGGGCCCGGGTCGGGATCGGGCGGCGGTCGACCGCTGACCGCATGCGCCGGCTGCGCGGCTCATCAATCCCGTTACGGGCTGCGCCCTGTCGGCACCAGGAGTTGGTGGCCGGCGCTGTTGACCGTCTCAGCTGTCATGCCGAACACCTGTGCCAGGGTGAAGGCGGTCAACACGTCGTGCGGTGGTCCGGTGGCGACGAGTTGACCCCGATCCAGCAAAATCATCTGGGCCGCGAAACGCGAGGCGAGCGTCAAATCATGCAACGCCAGAACCACGCGCATGCCACCGGCTGCGGCTTGCGCCAACATCTCGAACAGCGCCCACTGGTGCGCCGGATCAAGTCCGGCCGCCGGTTCATCTGCCAACAGTACAATCGGCTCCTGGGCCAATGCGCGGGCGATCAAAACGCGCGTCCGTTCGCCACCGGACAACTCCGACACGACGCGGTCGCCCAAGTGTTGCGCATCCATCGCGATCAGAGCCGCGGCGATGACGGTTCGATCCCTTTCGGTTTCCTGTGCGCCTGGGATTTGATGTGGCAGTCGACCCAGCGCAACGATACCGCGTGCGGTCAATGGCCAGTGCACGATCCGGTCCTGCGGCACATACGCGATCTTTTTGGAGCGTTCCGCCGCGGGCCAATGGACCAGATCATGGCCACCGATGCGAACGGTGCCGCGGTCCGGCTTGAGCAGTCCTGCCAGCGTTTTCAAGAGCGTCGATTTGCCAGCGCCGTTCGGGCCAGCCAACGCCACCAATCCCGGCAACGCCAGATCCAAAGACACGCGCGCCAGTGCGGCACGGCCGTTCAGCCGCACGTCAACGTCGTGGACTTCGACGCGGGCGGTCATGGGGCGAGATCCGTTCGCGTACGGACGACCAACCACACGAAAAATGGCGCGCCGAGCAGCGCGGTCAAAACACCGATCCGAACCTCCGCGATCGGCGCCAACAACCGCAGTGCGACATCCGCCAACAACAGCATGATGGCACCGCCGAGCGCACACGCGGGCAACAATCGCGATGGTAGATTGTCAGTCAGCGGGCGCAGGAGATGCGGCACAATCAAGCCGACAAAACCGACCATTCCGGTCACGGCGGTCGCAGCCCCAACGGCCATCGCCACACCGGCAATCAGGCGCGTGCGGGTCGACGCGATATCGATGCCCAACGTGCTGGCGACGTCCTCGCCAAGGGTCAATGCATCGAGCACACGACCCAGACCCAGCATCAACCAACACCCGAGCAATAGGAGTGGTCCGGCGAGCCAGAGCTGTGTGGTGCTGCGATCCGCCAACGAGCCCATCATCCAGAAAATGGCTTCAGCTGCGGCAAACGGATTGTTCGACAGATTGAGCCCGAGCGTTGTCAACGCCGCAGTCAAACTCGAAATGGCAACACCAGCCAACAGCAGCGTCGTCGGCCCTGACCGGTCACCCGCTAAAACCAGAACCGCGAGTGTTGCAGCCGCAGCTCCAACCAGGCCTGCGAGCGGAAGCGCCAAGGCGAAAGCTCCGGCCAGCCCCGTGTGGATCGCAAGCACAGCGCCGAGGGCCGCACCTCCGGACACGCCGATAATGCCTGGCTCAGCCAGCGGATTGCGCAGATAACCCTGTAAAGCCGCGCCCGCAAGACCCAACGCTGCGCCGACCAACAGACCAAAAACAGCGCGGGGCAGGCGGATCTCCGTGAGGATCAACCAGCGTGCGGCCGATCCTGACGGCAGCCCGAAGCTGGAGGGTCCCATCAGCACAGACAGCAGGAACGCGATGGCTGTCCCGCCTGCGAGCAGCGGGAGCAGATTTGCCTTCGTCAAATAATGTCTGGAAATGTGCCGCACGTGCCTCACGCGGCTGCAATGACGCGCTTCAGGGCGGCATCAAGCTTGGCCCGCTGCCCTGTCAGTTCGACCTTGCGCTCCTGGGCTTCCTCGATGGCGTCGGGGGCGGCCCGATTCATGAAGTTGGGGTTGTTCAACTTCGCGTCCATTTTGCCCATATCGCCGTCAACGGAGGCGATGGCTTTTTCCAGCCGCGCCCGTTCAGCGCCCATATCGATCACACCCGCCAACGGCAGACACACCGTAGTTTCAGCGACAACCAATTGTGCCGAGCCCTTGGGTGCGGCCTTTTCATGACGGATCGCATCGGCACGGGCCATGCGCAGGATGGTGTCCTCATGGCGCTCGCATCGGGCTTTGGTCTCAGCGGATGCGCCAACCAGCACGAGCGGCACCTTAGCGCCGGCGGGTACGTTCATTTCCGAGCGCACCGAGCGCACTTCCGAGATCAGCGACACCAGCCAGCCGATTTCGGCGTCCGCGTCGGACTTGGCGAGGCCTTTCAATTCCGGCCACTGCGCGAGGCACAGGAGCGACTGCCGCTCAACGCCGACTTCAACCAGGCGGCTCCACAGCTCTTCCGTGATGAAGGGCATGAACGGGTGCAGCAATTTCAAGATCTGGTCGAGCACCCAAGCGGTGGTCGCACGCGTCTCGGCCTTGGCGTCCTCGTTAGTGCCGGAAAAAATCGGTTTGGCGAGTTCGAGGTACCAATCGCAGAACGTGCCCCAGGTGAACTCATAGGCAGCGTTGGCCGCATCGTTAAACTTGTAGTCAAGGATGGCGCCTGAGACAGCGCCAGTGGCCCGCTCGGTTTCGCCGACAATCCATTGGTTCAAGGTTTGGGTCACGACTGCCGGTTCGAAGTCGCGTTGGCGAACGCATTCATTCATCTCAGCAAAGCGCGACGCATTCCAGAGCTTGGTCGCAAAGTTGCGATAGCCTTCGACCCGTTGCGCGGACAGGCGGATATTGCGGCCCTGTGCGGTTTGGCTGGCCAAGGCGATGCGCAAGGCGTCGGCGCCAAATTTCTCGATCAGTTGCAGTGGGTCGATGACGTTGCCCTTGGTCTTCGACATTTTCTGGCCTTTCTCGTCGAGGACGAGGCCATGAATGTAGACGTCGCGGAACGGCACCTCGGGCATGAAATGGATGCCCTGCATCATCATCCGTGCGACCCAGAAAAAGATGATGTCAAAGCCGGTGACCAGCACTGACGTCGGGTAGAATTTCTTCAACTCGGGGGTCTGCTCAGGCCAGCCGAGCGTCGACATCGGCCACAGTCCGGACGAGAACCAGGTATCGAGCACGTCGGGATCGCGGGTCAGCGCGGTGTCACGACCATAATGCTTCTTCGCCAGCGCTTTTGCGTTAGCCTCATCCATCGCGACGAAGATCTTGCGATCCGGCCCGTACCACGCGGGGATCTGATGCCCCCACCAGAGTTGACGCGAAATGCACCAGGGCTGGATGTTTTCGAGCCATCGGTTGTAATCGCCGGCGAATTTCTCCGGGACAAACCGGGTTTTGCCCGAACGCACGGCTTCAAGCGCGGGCTTGGCGAGGCTGGCCGCGTCGACGTACCATTGATCGGTCAGATATGGCTCGATGACGGCGGCGCCGCGCTGGGAGTGCGGGACTTTGTGGGTGGTGATCTCGATTTTAGCAACCAACCCGAGCGCGTTGAGGTCAGCGACGACTTTTTTGCGCGCGACGAACCGGTCCATGCCGCGATAAGCTGCGGGGACGGCATCGTTCAACTTGGCCGATGCATCGAAGATATTGATGACTTCGAGCTTGGCGCGGCGGCCAACCTCCCAATCGTTGAAATCGTGGGCTGGTGTGATCTTGACCGCGCCAGAGCCCTTTTCCGGGTCTGCATAGTCATCGGCGACGACTGGGATGTCGCGGCCGACCAGCGGCAGCACAGCATGCGTGCCGATGAGTTTGTGGTAGCGCGTGTCGTCGGGATGGACGGCGACGCCGGTGTCACCGAGCATGGTTTCGGGACGTGTCGTGGCGACCACGATGAAGCTGGTTGGGTCAGCGACGGCGAAGGTCTTGCCCTGCAACGGATAGCGGAAATGATACAGATGGCCGCTTGGGTTTTTTGCCAGCGCCTTGGTCAGCGCCGCGAGATCGAGCGGCTTTGGATTACCATCCTTGTCGGTCTCGCCATCGGACCATTTGAAGGTACCGGTGACATCAATCGAATCGACCTCCAGATCCGACACCGCGGACTGGAACTCCGGGTCCCAATTGACCAGGCGCTTGTCTTTATAGATCAGTTTTTGGTTGTAGAGATCGACGAAGACTTTCAACACCGCCTTCGACAATCCCTCGTCCATGGTGAAACGCTCACGCGACCAATCACACGACGCGCCCAGACGCTTTAATTGATTGACGATGGTGCCGCCGCTTTCAGCCTTCCACTGCCAGATTTCCTCGATGAATTTTTCGCGGCCGAGTTTGGACGGAGAGATCTGGCGTTCGGCCAGTTGGCGGGTAACGACGAGTTGCGTCGCAATCCCGGCGTGATCGGTCCCGGGTTGCCAGAGCACGTCTTTGCCGCGCATGCGCTCGAACCGACAGAGGATGTCCTGAATGGTATTGTTGAGCGCGTGGCCCATGTGCAGCGAGCCGGTCACGTTTGGCGGCGGGATGACGATGGAGTAAGCGGCGGCTTCGGCCCGGTCTGCCCGGCCAGCTGTAAAGGCCCCTGCAGCCTCCCAGGTTTGGGCAATGCGCGCCTCGATATCAGCGGGCTGGTAGGTTTTCTCAAGCATGGCGCGGTGTCGGTTCATCCAAAAAACGTGCAGCCGTGACCTACGACTGCCCCCCCGGAGTGTCAATCAATGGTGGCCAGCGGATGTGGCGAGATGGCACGGGGGTGAGGCGTGACGGCTAGCCGCGCGCTCGAACTACGGGCCGATATCCCGGCTAGGTGAGGCACAATCGTGCCGACGCTTCGGCAGGTTGGTCCCGGATATGTGTCACGCGCTGCCCGCGCGCCAGATTCCGGGATACCGGGAAATAGGTCTCACCACCGCGCCGCCAACAGATCGCAGAGCGATGATCGTCGACTGTGTCATTAGCTGTCATCGAGGCCGTGAAAATCTTAGGTCGCCAAAGGCTGCGAACGGCCTTAGCATCCATCAAGGAGATTCTGATGAGATGAGCGGAAGTGAAC
>JAYSUN010000710.1:0-7217 GCA_043719045.1 Hyphomicrobiaceae bacterium
CGAACACAGTCTCGGCTTGTTTAATGGCATGGTTTGCAGCCGGCACCCCGCAATAAATGGCAGCTTGCAGGATCACCTCCAAAATTTCCTCGCGGCCGAGACCATTGTTGAATGCGGCTCGCACATGCAGACGGAACTCGTCCCAGGCGCCGAGGGCGATCATGGTTGACAGCACCATGCACGATCGGGTTTTCCGATCGAGGCCGGGCCGAGTCCAGATCTCGCCCCAGGCGTAGCGCGTGATCAGGTCCTGGAACGGTCCGTTGAAGTCGTTCAATTTGGCCGCGGCCTTGTCGACCCAGGCGTGGCCCAATACCTCCCGACGGACGCTCATGCCGGCATCATAGCGCGTGCGGTCATCCATCGTACGTCTCCTGGTCGCGTGGCTGTGGCGGCCTCTATTCCGGGCGCTACCATACCTGCGACAGGGCGGATATACCGCACGCAGCAAGCGGCAACGTGCAGGCAGGACTTGGTTGCCGATCGATGAAATGCTCTTCAGGTGCTGAGCCGGTTCCGGTTTGTTGGCATGCGAACCGGAATGCTGATCCGCCGTGGTGAAACCATAAGGTTCGACGCATGACAACGAAGACAAAGCGATTGGTGCTGGTCGTGGGGGCATCGTCTGGGTTCGGCGCGGCCATCCTGCAATACATGTCAGCCGATGGCTTCGATGTCATCGGCACCAGCCGACGTGCGCCCTCAGACGCACCGATTGATTTGGAAAATCCGGTTTTGCAATGTCTCGACGTCCGCGATGATGCGTCCGTCTCAGCGTTGCTCGCGCGTTTACAGCGCCAGAATCTGAGCCCCGATGTGATCGTGCTGAACGCCGGCTTCGGCATTGCGGGGCCGGTTGAAGAGACTCCGGTGGCGCTTGCTGAAGCACAGTTCGCGACCAATTTTTTTGGCCTCCACCGGGTGGTGCTTGGGTTCCTGCCACTGATGCGCCAGCGCAGGTCTGGGCAATTGATCTTCATCGGCTCGATTGCCGGGCAATTGCCGCTGCCGTTTCAGACCTTTTACAGCGCCTCAAAAGCGGCTTTGGCCGCCTATTCCGACGCTTTGCGCATGGAGGTGATGGCGCACGGCATCAAGGTCAGCCTGGTCGAACCCGGCGATCACAATACCGCGTTTGGCGAAGCGCGGACCGCGCCAAAGCTGGCCTCGGATAGCCCGTATCTGCCCCAAGCGGCTGTGGCCCTGGCAGAGTATGAGAAAGGCGAAACCAATGGTGCGCCGGCACACGAAATCGCCGTGCTTGTGACCAGGATTGCCCATGCGAACCAGCCGAAACCGAGATATGTCAAGGGTAATCTGATCGAGCGTGGCGGCCTGGGTTTGCGTGCCCTTTTGTCGGGCAGATTGTTCGAGCGCGTGATGATGTCAGCGTTCAAGATCCCACGCTGAGGAGACCAGCGACAATAACTGCTCCGCACCCCTCCGATGTCCCGGAATTTGGCGGGCCACTTGGCACGGCAAATATCCGGGATCCTGACGTGCCGCCGCACATCAAGTACGCCACTCAGTCAGCGCGACGGAAAGATCCCGGATATTCTGTCACGCGCTGCCCGCACGCTAAATTCCGGGACATCGTGGCGAGAGAGAGCCGCACTCGCGCGCCCCCCACCACCTCCGATGTCCCGGGGGAAGGGACAGCTGCGTGGCTGGCGAAATTGGGCGCGAAACACACCGTTCACGGATTGCATGTCGCGATGTGTTTGGATCGCCCGTAAGGAGTGTCCGAGGCGGCACGCCCGCGCTGTCGTTCCAATCTGGCAACGTCGATGGGATCAGCCGTGACGCAGCAGACTGCGGTTTGGCATTACAGACTTGCCGCCATACCGCCGTCGACGACCAATTCAGAACCCGTGCAATAGCTCGAGTCGTCGCTGGCGAAAAACAACACGGCGCGCGCGATTTCAGCCGGCTCGCCCAGACGTTTCATACAGGTTTCGTCGATCAGGGCTTTCTCAAATGCTGCACTGCGCAGGGCACGTTGGGTCAGGGCTGTGCGGACGAAACCTGGAGACACCGTGTTGACGCGGATGCCGAAGCTTGCGTATTCGACCGCGAGTCCTCGGGTGAGGGCTGCCACCGCGCCTTTGGTCGCTGAATACGCAACGGCCGGGCGGCTGCCGCGTGAGCCGAGGATCGAGGCGATGTTGATCAACGATCCCCGTTTGGAATTGGCGAGCATGCGGAAGCCATCACGGGCGATCCGAACCACACCGTCGAGGTTGACCTCACGGATGCGGGTCCATTCAGCGTCGGTCAGATGGCGGAAATCAGCGGTCACGTTCAGCCCAGCATTGTTAACGACGATATCGAGCTTGCCGTGGGCCGCCTCGACGGTACGGAATAGAGCGGTGACGTCTTGGCCCTTGCTGACATCACACGCCTGAGCTGTCGCGCCATGACCCGCGGCGATCAGGCCAGCGGTCACGTTGCTCGCGGCTTGAGCATCAAGGTCGGTCACGTAAACATGACAGCCTTCGGCCGCTAACGTCTCGGCGATGGCTTTACCGATGCCATTGCCCGCCCCAGTCACCAGCGCGATACGCCCGTCCAGCCGCTTCATTGATATCGTCCTCGTGGTTGTCCGCGGTTTAGGTCTGGGTCACTCAGAGAGCAAGTGGTGTGTTGCGAACGCAGTCCGCATGGTTACTGTCGACGCCAGCTGAAGCTGACACGAGGCCCAACCGATGCCGACACCCATCCGCATGATCACCGTCGTCGGTTGCCACGCGGAGGGCGAGATCGGCGATGTCATTACCGGCGGCGTGTTGCCACCGCCGGGGGCAACGATGATGGCCAAGAAACTTGCGTTCGAAAAGGATTTTGATCACGTCCGCCGCTTGCTGATCCAAGAGCCGCGCGGGTCGGTCGCACGTCATGTCAATCTGATTGTGCCGTCGACGCGGGACGATTGTCAGGCTGGCGCTATCATCATGGAGCCGACCGAATATCCCGCCATGTCGGGCTCCAACACCATGTGCATTGTGACCGTTTTGTTGGAAACCGGTCTGGTGCCGATGGTCGAACCCGAGACGCGCTTGGTGTTGGATATGCCGGGGGGGCGGGTCGATGTGGTTGCGGCCTGCCGGGGTGGCAAATGCGTCAGCGTGCGAATCGAGAATGTGCCGGCCTTCGTGTTGAAGCTCTCGGCACCGCTGGAGCTTGCGGGATACGGCACGGTCATGGTCGATATCGCCTATGGCGGGATGATTTTTGCGATTGCCGACGCGGCCACACTCGGTTTTGCGCTGGTCCCGGACGAGGCACGTGATCTTGCCGTGCTAGGCGAAAAAATTCGCGCCGCCGCTCGCGCTCAGCACCCCGTCGTGCACCCGGAGTTGCCGGACATCGCCAATGTCTCGATTGTTCAGTTCGCCGGGCCGCTCACCCGTGACGGCCGTCAATTGATGGCCAGAAACAGCTGCATCGTTTCGCCGGGCCGTTCAGACCGATCACCCACCGGCACCGGAACCTGCGCCCGCATGGCGGTGTTGCATGCCCGTGGCTTGCTTGCCGTCGGCGAAGGCTTGACCCACGAGAGTCTGATCGGCTCACGCTTCATCGGACAGATCATGAGCGAGACCACCGTCGCCGGGCGCCGCGCTATCCGCCCGTCCGTGCAAGGCCGCGCCTGGATCACCGGTTTGCACCACTACATGGTTGACGCGACTGATCCGTGGCCGGATGGTTACCGCCTCGCCGACACCTGGGGCGTGAGCTAGAACGCGTCCGGCTGGAACCGCCTCGCCGATCGCCTCCAAGGCTACGCCCTCGCCCGCCAGACTGAAGGTGTGTGAATCCGGTAGCTTTCGACAGAAGCGACTTTGCTGTGTCTCCTGAAGCTGTGATCGCTTCGCTGCCTGACTTTTCGTTCCATGCGGGTTCCGCCCTGGGACGATCTCCCAAAGCCGCCAAAGCCTGTGTTTCCGACGTCCCCAGTCTGGCGCGCTCTCTGAGCCACACTTCGGCAAACGGACCTTGGACCGGGGCGGTGACGGATCCGGTAGCTTGAGCCGCTGTTCTGCCCGTCGGCCAATGATGTGGGCGAGCGCGGTTAAAGGGGAGCAAGCGCTAGCGTTGGCGACGTCCATGCAAGTGTAATACCGAACCGGAACAATTCTGATCGGTCCTGTCACTGTGCATGCTTAGGAACAACTTTGCCGATTGTGACATTGGCCGGCGTGCGGGTTCGAGGAAAACACTTTCGATGGCGGTGACCACTCGATCTCGATCGGTCGCATCTTGAATGCCAGTTTCCGCGCGGGTGAGCCGTTCATTTTCGCAAGCGGCTACCATCGAGCACTGACGATTGAGTTGATGACAACGTCGTAGTCCCCGCGAGTAACGGACACTAAGGACAGTGCACGCCGCGCGCGGCAGGCCGAAATGAAGTTGCCAGTTGAGAGCAATGCAAGTTAGTTCACGGGACGAGAGCATTGAACTGAGGCGAACCTCGAAAATGGCAATAAAAGTCGGTATCATTGGACTTGGCATCATGGGCGGTGCCATGGCGCGTAGCTTGCACAGCGGTGGTTTCGAGGTCGTCGGCTTTGATCTTGATGCTGGAGCGATTGCCACTGCCAGGGCTGCTGGTGTCGAGGTCGCCGATAGCGCCGGTGCGGTCGCAGAGCGTGTCGAACACACCATCATCAGTTTGCCGAGCGGTCATGCCGTTCTTGAAACGGCAAGGGCAATTGCAGCATCGGGCGCCAAGACACGTGTCATCGCTGAGACATCGACGTTGTCACTCGCTGACAAAACGACCTTCAGCACGATTCTGACCGATGCCGGACATGTGGCATTGGATTGCCCGTTGTCGGGCACGGGCGCACAAGCGCGAACCAAAGATCTCGTCGTCTTCGCCAGCGGCAATGCGGCGGCGGTTGAACAGCTTAATCCGGTATTTCTCGGGTTTGCCCGCAAAGTGTACGATCTCGGCGCCTTCGGCAACGGCAGCAAGATGAAGTTCGTCGCCAATTTGATGGTTGCGATTCACAATGTCGCGAGTGCCGAGGCCGTGGTTCTCGGGATGAAGGCTGGCCTTGATCCCAAGCAGATCGTCGAAGTTGTCAGTTCCGGTGCCGGGAATTCTCGCGTGCTCGAACTGCGCGGGCCGATGATGGCCGAAAACAACTATCTTCCGGCGACGATGCGCTTGCGCACGTGGAAGAAGGATATGACTGTTATTGGAGAATTTGCTTCGAGCTATGACTGTCCGACACCGCTCTTCAAGGTGACTGAAGGTCTCTATGATGCAGCGCTCTCGATGGGTCGGGATGCTGAAGATGTCGGCGTGGTGTGCGCAGTTCTGGAAATGATGGCTGGCATAAAGAGATCGGGCTGACTTTGACAGGTGAGGCGAGCAGCCTCTGCTGTCTCTATGGGTCAACTCAGTTTGGCGTCAGCAACCGCTGTCGTTTTCGCACGGCGCTATCGGGTGTCGTCAACACCGCAAGTCCGGTCGCCTTTGCTATCGGGCTGGCGGCGCGCGCCAGACTGAATTGGGCCAGCGCGATAACCTGTCAATCAGAAACGGCGTGATACCGAACCGGAGAAATTCTGACCGGTCCTGCCGCTGACCGTGTGCCGGCCGGCTCGCAGTGACGCGTGTCGGCACGCGCAAGAAGGACAAGACCGGCGCCTGACGGCACCAGCGACAGTGTCGTAACTTCCGCGCGCCGGGATGAGCTGTCTCAACTGCGAGTCGATCGTGTTCGGCCGTTTGAGCATTGTCGAGCGCGGCGAGTGAAGCGTCGCCAAGGCGCATCACCAAGTCGGTGTTGTTGGGAAACTCCGGCTGCATCGACACCAGCATTGGCGCCAACGAGGCGACGAGGCAATCCTGCCCCCGACAGCCGGGGCTTCCTCGATCATGGCGGTGTGTGGTTTCAGAACCGGGGGTGACGCCAGATCATGAGCTACCGCCTCAACACAGGTGCCAAACGCGGAGGGTACTCGTGTCCGGGGATCCAGTTCCTGTTGACTGGGAGGCCGCCGTGAATCATCGCCGGTGGGCCATTTTTGATGACATCGAGATCCGTTGCGCAGATGGCGACTGCGTCGATACGCACCAACACTTTGGCCTTCTTAGGTACGGGCACCGGTTTTTCGACGAAGAATAACTGCTCGGGGTTGCCGAGTACTCAAGCGCGCATGCGCTCTGGGATAGGCATTCTGGTTGCATCAGACTTGACGCCTGCGTGGACGTACAAGGTGTCTCATCAAACGGCGGCCATCAATCGGACAGCATCCGGCACGGGCAGCGGCGCGTTTGCGCTCTGCAGGTACTCCACCGTGGTGAACAGCAAGTCTGTCTTGCCAATGTTTTCTACCGCATGAACGAGGCGTTCGCCCTTGCGATAGGTGTTGTGCATGGTGTCACCAGGATGGTGCGTCGACTCTGTAACGCGACCGTCCTCATAGTAACCGCGCGCGCGACCATGCGAGTGGCAAGTCCAAAAGTAGTCGAGCACATGGACGTGGAACGTACAGCGTTTGCCGGCGGGAATCAGCAGATGCCAGACCCTGACTCTGCCCGTCTCAGACACCAGCGTCGAGCCCACGATCGGGCTGTCGCGATTGGCCTCCATCTCGGCCTTCATTCCGACCGGCCATAACTCGAAGGCGCCGGCCGGGGCGATCAGTTGATATGCAGCCATGATGCCAATCTCCATTGAGGTACGATGAGGTTGGGGTCTGACGGAAAGTCAGATGCAGCATTCTCGCGAGTTTCGACGATGTCGGCAAGTCGCGTTTGGATGACGCGACGACAACCGAAAAGATGCCAATGCGGACGTCCTCGGGCACGGCTGAATTGATCCCGAGTTTGAGCTCGAATGGGGTGAAAAGTGCATTTCTCCGCGCGATCAAGTCACTCATTACGGCACGAGCAGCGATGATCCTGTGGTCCGACCCGCCTCGAGGTTGACCAAAGGTGCTGCTGGGTAAAGCCGATGACTGGCGTAGGCGCCTGGGTCGCCACCGGCATAGGCAACGCGTTCACCGACTTTGAAAGGAGTGACGCCCGGACCAAAAGCTTCGACACCACCGGCGGCCTCGCTGCCAGCGCTGCATTGTGACATCGACCCCACATCGGCGCACGTGCGGACCCCCCTGGGAGTTGTCCCAGCTGGCGGGGGTCGGGTTTGTGTGCGAGGCTTTGCGCATGCAGGGCTTCGGCCTGGGAGTGAAGCTCAGAG
>JAYSUN010000072.1:0-2304 GCA_043719045.1 Hyphomicrobiaceae bacterium
TGGTCTCAGCCGTCGTCGTGGTGGCCCGCTCGGGGACTGGCGCGTCAGCCATCTTGATATCCGTCATGGTATCAATAATGCCGACGACACGAGACGGACCGACGCCGAGCATGGCGATGAGGTCCTCGACGTCATTGGCATCGCCAGTCCCCGAGCGGGCCACCACGACGACGGCTGAGACCAGCGAGACTAAGGCCGTCACCCCGGCATCATCTGGCAGTGCGCCACCATCGATGACGACAACGTCAAAGTCCTGCGCCAATTTCTCGATCCCATTGGCAAGCCGGCCCCTTTGGCTCGAGGTCAAGGCGTTGAGGTCAGCCAAGGCCATCGGCAGGAAAACCAAACCGGACCGGGTATCGCACGAGGTGATCGCAGCCAGATGCTCTTTGCTGTCGAGGACGCACGGCTGGTCCTGGACGAGATCGCCCGCAAACAACGTCGAGAGCGTTGCATCCGAGGACGCCGCATCGATCAACAAGGTCCTATCTCCTGCGAGGGCACGGGCATAGGCGAGACTGAGCGCCGACATGGTGGTCCCCGTGCCGCGCGAACTCGAGATCAGCAGCAACACTTGAGGCGTGACCGTTCGATCGTGTCCGCGCAGACGGCTGGCGACACGTTGGACGGCGCGGCGAAAGGCGAATTGGTTGCCTGTGGTGCCGTCGGCGATTGCCGTCATCATCTCAAGTGGGGACGCTGAAGTTACCCGTCCCAAGCTGGCAATACGCGACGCCGATCGCGTCAAGCGGGGGATTGAACCAATCGAACGCAGGGGTCCGGATTGACCATCGAGCGCAAGGCGCGGGCCCGAAGACGTCTGCGGCGCCAGGCTCGCAGTCATCAGCGCTCGCAGCATTGCCAGAGCGAGCCCGCTGAGTGCTGCAAATGCAAGGACCAACGGTGCGTTTGGACTCGACGGCCGCGGTGGTACGGCCGCTGGCGTGATGACCCGCGCTTCTGCGATGCTCAGGTTCTGCTGCTCCTGGGTTTCCTTGGCGCGAGCGAGAAAGGTACGCAGCACCTCGCGGCTGGCGTCAGCCTCGCGTTCAAGTTCGCGCAGCTTGATCTGGGATGTTGTCGTATTCGCAACTTCGCCCTCGATGTCGGTAATACGCCGTTGAATTTCGCGTTCGCGCCCCGATGCAATCTGAAATTCGTTCTGTGCCTGCGTAGCAATGCGCTGCAGTTCGTTGTTGATCTGTGACCGGATCGAGGCAACTTGAGCATGCGCGTCGGCCATCGCCGGGTGGCCCGGTTTCAATCGGCTCGCAAGAGCCGCCTCTCTTCCTGTGAAAGTCGAGTGCTGCTCACGTAAGCGCTGAATGACGATTGAAGTCATGGCTTCAGGCAGCGCCTCAGGGCTGATACCGCGCTTGAGGGTTGCTGTCATCTCATCCAGCTTGGCCTTGGCACCGGCCACTTGCCCGCGCACAGCGACCAGCTCGGAATTCAGTTTTGTCAGCTGCTGCTCGTTGAGCATGCCGCCTTCAGAGGTAATGAGTTTGTTGTCGCGTTTGAACGCGTCGGCCCGCACTTCTGCCGTTCGAACTTGGGACTTCAACTCATCCAGGCGGCCGTCGATCAAGCTATTGATCTTTGCTGCCTGCTCAGCTTTCGCGGCGGCTTGATCGTCTTGAAACGCCTTCAGGATGGCATTGGCGATTCGCGCAGATTTGACAGCCTCGTCAGTGGTCACGTCGACGTTGACAACGTAGGTATTCTGCGCGCGGCGTACGCGGATTTTCTTGGCGAGTTCAGCCAGTGCAAGTGTGGTTGGCTCTTGCTGCAGCCGCGGCCCGGTCAGGCGCGTGCGTAACTCGGCCAGCACCCCGGTGCGTGGCTGCGGCACAAATTCAACATCGCGGTTCAATCGCTCCTGTTCGACGACGCGACGCAGAATGGTATCCGAGCCGATAATTGAGACCTGGCTCTCAAACAAGGCGATGTCGTTGGTCGAGCCACTGGCGGCCGGATCTTCGCTGACAATCCTCTTGTGACGCGGATCGACGAAGATCGCGCTGGTTGCAGTGTAGCTGGGCTTGACCACAGCAAGATAAAGCGCGCTGAGCAGAATGGCCGCCAAAGGAAACAGGACGAGTGACAGAAGGTGCCGCCGAACCAGCCGCAACAACGTGCCGATGTCGCCACTGCCGGATGTGGCGCGTTGTGGGGCGTTGCGTGTGCTCGTCGCTTGGCCTCGGACGCTCACCGACACAGCATTGGCTTGCATCTGCCGGATCGGGCGCCCGTTTGCGGAAGATGTCGAGACTTGAACCACTTGAACCTCGGTGACGCCGATGC
>JAYSUN010000711.1:0-7198 GCA_043719045.1 Hyphomicrobiaceae bacterium
GTGGCCCGTCGCGCCAAAATTGCTGAATGGCCGCGACGTCTTTCAATTTTGGCGCGACATGAGGGCCACGAGCAAAATCATGGGCTGAGTGTGGCGGTCATCGCGCCTTGGTTGAAACCAGTCGCGCCGGAACACCGATCAACCAAGGCGCGACGCCACACGAGGTCCCACGGGGCGGGGACACGTTAATCATGATGCCAAACCTCGACCGGCCCAGGTCCGTGGCGTTAGCAAATGCCCCTCGGTGGTATTGGTCAGCCAAGTCAAAACACATATCGACTCATTGCCTCCAGAAGCATCCCGATGGTACCCCACGAAATGGCCCGCAGAGCGTGTCAGGAGGCAGCTGGCTGGCATTTACCATCACGTTGACCCCAGGAGTGCCGGGCGGGGCAAAAACCGATCGACGGGCAAATCTGCCAACCACGAATCGATCGGCGGTTTTAGGGCTCAGGTTGGTGCCGCCCTCCAACCGCTAACTCGACCTGGGTGAGCGGGACTGTGGCGCGGCAGCATTCGCAACAGCGCCCAATCACTCTGCGTAAAACCGGCAACCATTTCTTGCCCTGACGGGAAACCGCGCTTATGGTCCGCGCCGCGTTGGATCGCCAGCGTTAACGCCACCGGAGCACCCGTATCATGGGCTTTTATGCCGACAGCTTGAACCGCATCGGAGCCTCAGCGACGATCGCTGTCTCGACGAAAGCGCGTGAGCTGAAAGCGAAAGGCCGTGACATCATCGGCCTGGCTGCTGGAGAACCTGATTTCGACACACCGCAGAACATCAAGGATGCGGCCATCAAGGCGCTCCAAGAGGGAAAAACCAAATACACCGACGTTGACGGTATCCCTGAGTTGAAGGCCGCGATCGTCGCGAAGTTCAAGCGCGAAAACGCGCTGGACTACAAGACCAGCCAGATCACGGTCGGCACCGGCGGCAAACAGGTGCTCTACAATGCCCTGATGTGCACGATTAACCCCGGCGATGAAGTCGTCATTCCGGCGCCCGCGTGGGTCTCCTATGCCGACATCGTCATGCTGGGCGACGGCAAACCCGTGTACGTCACCACACGCATTGAAGATGGCTACAAGCTGAAGCCCGCAGCCCTCAATGCGGCCATTACGCCGAAGACGAAGTGGTTTCTGTTCAACGCGCCGTCAAACCCGTCGGGCGCCGCATACTCGCGCGCCGAACTCAAAGCCCTGACCGATGTGCTGATGCAGCCGAAGAACCAGCATGTCTGGGTGCTGACCGACGACATGTACGAACACCTGCTGTATGACGGTCACAAGTTTTACACCCCGGCTCAGGTCGAGCCTGGTTTGTACGAGCGCACGCTGACCATGAATGGTCTGTCGAAAGCCTATTGCATGACCGGCTGGCGCCTGGGCTATGCGGGCGGCCCGGAGCCGCTGATCAAGGCCATGTGCAAACTGCAATCGCAGTCGACCTCAAACCCGTCGTCGATCACGCAGTGGGCCGCGGTTGAAGCCTTGAATGGCCCGCAGGATTTCATTGAGCGCAACAATCAGGTCTTCAAAGAGCGCCGGGATCTCGTGGTGTCCATGCTCAATCAGGCGAACGGCATCAAGTGCCCAACGCCAGAAGGTGCGTTCTATGTCTATCCGTCGTGCGCTGGCACGATTGGCAAGACCAGCCGCACCGGCCTCAAGATTACCAACGACGAGGCCTTCGCCACGGCGCTGCTCGAAGAGGAAGGTGTGGCCGTTGTGCACGGCGCGGCATTCGCAATGTCGCCGTTCTTCAGAATTTCCTATGCGACGTCCACCAGTGCGCTAGAAGACGCGTGCACACGGATTCAGCGGTTCTGCGGAAACCTCAAGTAAACCAATCCGTCACGGGGGCGTGGCCAGCACGGCGTCGGTTCGAGGTAGCGGACCGGCGCCGTGTGTTTTTGTAGATGGCAGACTCCCGCCGCTATGGTTTGGGCTCCGGCTGCTATGGTTTGGGCCAGTGATCCTTGATCCAGCGCGCGAAATCCGCCTCGTCAATTTCGCTTGCCGCGAGCGCTTGCATAGCGGCTGTGGCCAAGCCCACGTCGGGCGCAAAACTGACGGCGTTGAGTCGCAGGAAGACCAAGGTCGCAGCGAACGCGGCACGCTTGTTCCCGTCAACAAACGCGTGATTGCGAGCCAAGCCAAAGCCGTAAGCTGCGGCCAAAGTCGCCAAATCGGTTTCTCCATAGGACCATTTGTGACGTGGTCGTCCCACGGCTGATTCAAGCATAACCCGATCACGTAGCCCGGCTGGTCCACCGAAGATCGCAAGCTGCTCGCCGTGGAGCGCAATGACGTCGTGCGCTGTCAACCAAAGCGGTTCGCTCATTTTGCCAGCGCTTTGAACGTCGCGCGATACTCCTGGAACAATTCGCGACCGATCCGCATGACCTCTTCGTGATGTGGGTCATGGGGAGAAATAGTCAGCGACTTATCCGGTCCTTCGGTCACGAAGACTTCATCGCCCTGCTTCAAATCGAGGCGCGATAGCAGGTCCTTTGGCAAGATGATGCCGGTCGAGTTGCCAATTTTCTTCAATGCGATCTTCATGACGGCCTCCAGGCCGAGGGTTGTTGGGCCGAGGGTTGTTGTACAAAATGTATAACAGAAAATCGCCACTTGGACAAGGACGGCGAAACCGGCAACACTTACACTACCACAACCGCTGATGCTTGCCCCCGATGCTTGACCGATGACCTCCGCCATGCCCCCACCTCGCATTCTGCTTGCCGGCGACAGTGCCATTGTCATTGAGCTTGGCGACATCATCGATCCGGACATCAACGCGCGGGTGATCGCATTGGATGCAGCCATCCAGACCGCTTCGATTGCGGGCGTGGTCGAGACCGTGCCGACCTACCGGTCGCTCATGGTGCAGGTCGATCCGTTGGTGCTGGACTTCGACAGCTTTGTCGCCACGGTCACGAGGCTGGCCACGACTGGAGCTGCGCGCGCAATCCCCGGCCGCCGGTGGAAGGTTCCTGTCGTCTATGGCGGTGACTTCGGTATTGATCTGGAGGCCGTGGCCGCGCGGCATCACTTGAAACCGTCCGAGATTGTCGACCGGCATGCCGCCGCCGTCTATCGGGTTTATGCCATCGGCTTCATGCCCGGCTTCACCTATCTTGGCGGTCTCGACCAAAGCATCGCAACGCCCCGACGTCTGGATCCCCGGATGATGACCCCGGCCGGGACGATCTCCATTGGCGGCATTCAAGCCCTGGTTGCCGGAGCTGCCATGCCGTCGGGGTGGCATTTGCTGGGGCGCACGCCGGTGCGGACGTTTGTGGCGACGCGCAATCCGCCGGTGTTGTTTGTTCCTGGTGATGAGGTGGTGTTTGAGCCGATCGATGCCAGTCGATGGGATGCTCTCGACAACCGTGCCGCCGGTGGCGACCCGATTGCCGAGGTGGTGCGCGCATGACTGAGATGATCGTGCAATCGTGCGGCCCCGGCACATCGCTGCAGGACCTCGGCCGCTTCGGCTGGCAGAAATTCGGGCTTGGCCCAGCCGGCGCTATGGATCGTCTGGCGCAGGCGCAAGCCAATGCACTGGTTGGCAATGGTGCGGGTGTCGCGGTCATTGAACTGGCATTGGCCGGCATGAAATTCGAGGTCGAAGGTGGTGCCTGTCGAATTGCGCTGGCCGGTGCGGACATGCTGGTCAAGGTCGATGGCAGTCCCGTGCCGGCGTTGTCAGCGATCACCGTTCAAGCCGGTCAGCGCGTCGAGGTCGGCACCGCTCGTGCCGGACAGTTCGGCTACCTGGCTGTGGCCGGTGGCTTCGATTTGCCGCCACAGTTGGGTTCGCTCGCCTTGCATATGCGCGCCGGCATCGGTGGCATTGACGGGCGGGCGCTGCGCGCCGGTGATCGCTTGCCGCTGTTGCTTGCTGCACCCAGCGGACCTGATTTGGCCGCGATCAAAGCCGTTGACCCGGGCATCGGCCCGATCCGCGTCGTGCTCGGCCCACAAGAGGACTACTTTACCGCCGACGGCCTGCAGACGTTCCTTGCGGCGGGTTACACCATCACAGCCAATGCGGATCGAATGGGGATCCGCTTGACCGGAATACCGATCGAGCACGGTCCAAAAGGCTACAATATCGTTTCGGATGGCATTGCCACTGGCGCCATTCAGGTGCCCGGCTCGGGAGAACCTTTGATCCTGCTGGCCGACCGACAGACCACTGGCGGCTATCCCAAGATCGCGACAGTCATCACGGCGGACCTGCCTCGGCTCGGGCAGGCGCGGCCTGGGTCTGTCCTGCGGTTTGCCGCGATCTCGCGCGCCGAGGCTCTGAGCGTGCTGAGGGCACAGGTCGCCGCTCTCGACGCCTTCAAGGCCTCTCTCCGACCGGCGGGCGCTGCAAGCTTGGATAGCGGACTTATGCTGGCGCTCAACTTGGTGGATGGCTGGATTGCGGCTGACGTTGATTAACCAACATCGCAGGCAAGACCTATCCACCGGCGATTAACCGGTGCGTGACGTTAGTGCCGCAAGGCCTTTCCGGGCGTCGTAGAACACCCTATCTAGCAACTATTGTTTTGTCGGCTTTTCGATTCGAACCGCAACGCGACGCCCCCACTTCGACGCCCGATCTTTCGACACCTTTCGACATACGACCCAAGGACCCGACACATGGACCTGTCCCCCAAGAGCATGCTGACCGGCACAGGCCCAACGGCCGCCTATTGGCCCGCCGTCATCGAACAAACCAACCGCGGCGAGCGCACCTACGATCTGCCCTCGCGCATGCTGCAGGATCGCATCATCTTCGTGATTGGCGCGGTCGAAGATCAGATGGCGACATCCATCTGCATGCAGTTGCTGTTTCTCGAGGCGCAGAACCCGTCCAAGGAAATCGCCATGTACATCAACTCGCCCGGCGGCGTGGTGACATCAGGCATGGCGATTTATGACACCATGCAGTTTATCAAATGCCCGGTTGCGACCTTGTGCATTGGTCAAGCGGCGTCGATGGGCTCGCTCCTGCTTGCAGCCGGCGCTCCAGGCAAACGCTTTGCCCTGCCAAATGCGCGCATCATGGTGCACCAGCCGTCCGGCGGTTTTCAAGGTCAGGTCAGCGACATTGAGCGCCATGCACAGGACATCATCAAGACCAAAAAACGGATGAACGAAGTTTATGTCAAACACACCGGCAAACCCTACGATCTGATCGAACGGGCGCTGGATCGCGACAACTTTATGAGCGCTGAGGAATCCCAGGCGTTTGGCCTCATTGACCGCGTCCTTGCCAAACGCGAAGACATCGAGCCTGCCATCAAATCATAAGACATAAAACGAACACATGGAGAACTAGACATTGTTTTCCACCGGCCCAAGGTTGAGTCCCATAACCCGAGTTGCGCCCTGGTCTGCTAATGTTCACAACGCCTGTGAGTTGTGTGTCGAATTCGCCGATCAGGCATGCCTCCTGCAGTGGTCGTGTTAATCGGTTCTTGATCTGAAACTGGATAGCATGCTCTGGTCTAACAACTCGGGCTGCTTCGGTGGAACAGAACGTGGACAAGGGTTTGGTTTGCAATCTGCCGCCTGAACGCGAACGACCACCTGGAAGCAAACGACCACCTGGAAGCAAACGACCGCCTGGAAGCGAACTACACCTGGAAAGTAAGTCGTCTGACGAAAGCGGGTGACTGCAATTGGGGCCGCCCCTCGCCGCTCAGGCTTTTGAGTGGCGCAAGTGTAAAGACCCCGGACGCGGGGAACGAGGACCGGATGGCCGAAAAAAACACCCTGTACTGCTCCTTTTGCGGCAAGAGCCAGCATGAGGTGCGCAAACTGATCGCGGGTCCGACCGTATTCATCTGCGATGAATGCGTCGAACTGTGTATGGACATCATACGGGAAGAAAACAAGAACACGCTGGTGAAGTCGCGCGACGGCGTGCCGAGTCCACAGGAAATCTGCGGTGTTCTCGACAGCTATGTGATCGGCCAATTCCACGCCAAGCGCGTGCTCTCTGTGGCGGTCCATAACCACTACAAGCGCCTCAATCACGCGGCCAAGAACAACGATGTCGAGTTGTCAAAATCGAACATCTTGCTCGTCGGCCCGACCGGTTGTGGCAAGACCTTGCTCGCCCAGACGCTCGCCCGCATCCTCGATGTGCCCTTCACAATGGCAGATGCCACAACTCTGACTGAAGCTGGCTATGTCGGTGAGGACGTCGAAAACATCATCCTGAAACTGCTGCAATCGGCCGACTACAACGTCGAACGCGCGCAACGCGGCATTGTCTATATCGATGAAATCGACAAAATCAGCCGCAAGTCGGACAACCCCTCCATCACGCGCGATGTGTCCGGTGAAGGCGTCCAGCAAGCGCTGCTGAAAATTATGGAAGGCACCGTTGCCAGCGTTCCTCCTCAAGGTGGCCGCAAACATCCGCAGCAGGAGTTCCTGCAAGTCGATACGTCGAACATCCTATTTATCTGCGGCGGCGCGTTTGCGGGCCTCGACAAGATCATCTCTCGTCGCACCAAAGGCGGATCAATCGGCTTCGGCGCATCCGTCACTGGGCCGGACGAGCGGCGCACTGGCGAAATTCTCAAAGAGACTGAACCGGAAGATCTGCTCAAGTTCGGGTTGATCCCTGAGTTTGTCGGCCGTCTGCCGGTCGTTGCGACTCTCGAGGATCTGGACGAAACCGCTTTGATCCAGATCCTGACTTCGCCGAAGAACGCGCTGGTCAAGCAGTATCAGCGCTTGTTCGAGATGGAAGACGTCAAGCTCACGATCACGCAGGACGCCTTGAAGTCCGTGTCGCGTCGCGCCATTGAGCGCAAAACTGGTGCCCGCGGTCTACGCTCAATCATGGAAACCATCCTCCTCGATACCATGTATGATCTGCCGACCCTCAAGGGCGTCGAGGAAATCGTTGTCGGTCCGGAAGTCGTCGATGGCAACGCTCGGCCATTGCGCATTTACTCCGAACGCGCCGAAGAAAAAGGCTCGACGGCTTGAGCCATAGCTCGTGACTGCACCAATCAGGCGGCACTCTCGGGCGCCGCCTTTTTTGTGGGCCCTCCCCAACATCAGGTGCGACCGTCCAGGAGCGACAAGCTGCATTGAGGGCCTAAGGATGCGCGGCAAAACAAGTGAATCGATTTCGCTCCGATCCAGCCCACCCACCGCCGTCAGACCCGCGTCGTGC
>JAYSUN010000712.1:0-7196 GCA_043719045.1 Hyphomicrobiaceae bacterium
GATCGGTGTTCCAGCTCGACTGGTATCAACCAAGGCGCGATGAACGCCACACTAAGCCAATGATTTTGCTCGTGGCCCTATTGTCGCGCCAAAATTGAAAGAAGTCGCGGCCATTCAGCAATTTTGGCGCGACGGGCCACTAGACCGACGCGGTGGCGGCTCTGTCAAGCACGGCTGCCAATTTCGCGCTTGCCGCGGGCGCCGTCGTGATGGAGCTTGCCAAGACGCGCCACGATCTCATCCAGGTTAGGGCGTGGGCCCATTTGCCGCGTGTCGATGGCTCGCCGCATGGCCAGCACATGCGCTGGCGACGTGCCGCAACAGCCGCCGACAATTCGTGCGCCGGACCCTGCCGCCAAGGTCACATAATCGGCCATCAGTTCAGGCGTGGTGGAATAGTGCAGGTGTTGACCTTTGATCGCGGGGATGCCGGCGTTGGCCTTCGCGATCAGCGGGAACGCCGTGCCACTCTCGCACAGATCGAGAATTGACAGCACCAGATCTGACGCGCCGACGCCGCAATTCGCGCCGATCGCAATCGGTGGCGCCGACAGTGTCCCGGTAAAACTGGCGAAGTCTTGCGGCGTCAAACCCAGCATTGTCCGGCCGAACGTGTCGAAGCTCGCAGTCAAGGCATAGGCGATCCCGAGCCGTCCTGCAGCCGTTGCTGCTGCGCGCATCTCTTCAATTGCTGACATCGTCTCAATCCAGATAAGATCAACGCCTCCCGCGATCAGGCCATCGATCTGCTCTGCAAAAATCTCAACGGCCTGGCTCTCGGTCAGCGGACCTCGCGGCACAAACAGATCTCCCGTTGGCCCGACCGAACCCGCCACAATCACAGGTCGCCCCGCCCGGTCAGCAACGGTGCGCGCCAGTTCGCCCGCTCGCAGGTTCATGGCCCGCACCCGCGTCTCGGCATTGTGCAGCATGAGGCGCCGCGACGTTCCACCAAACGAGTTGGTCAGAATGATATCGGCGCCAGCATCGACGAAATTCTGGTGCAGTTGAGCGACCCGATCCGGATGTTGCTCCAGCCACGTTTCCGGCGCCTGACCGGAGACGAGCCCCATCTCGAACAGATTGGTCCCGGTGGCGCCATCTGCAAGCAGCACCGGCGCTTCCGCTAGGCGTTTTGACAGCAGCATACGGTGGATCTTTCTTTGAACTCAACGCGTGCGCGTGCGCTGGCGACCTTTGGCACCCGACGTCATGTCATTCAATCGTGTTGGCAACGCCTGCATGATCGCCTGGCGCTGGTCGGCTGTCATGTGGATCCAGGCACCGATCTCATCGCCCGTTCGGCCGCAGCCGATGCAATGGCTGGTCACGCGATCGAGGACACAGATCTTGATGCACGGCGTTGCAATGACGCGGTCAGAACTCATGAGCGTAGGCGCCCTCCGTCGGAATCAAGTGTGTCGGTGTTCGACATCGCACTGGACCTCACGGCAGCGTCACTACATCTCCCGACGCAATCCGCCCACCGGTCCGAACCATCGCATAAACCCCCAAGTCCGTGTGCCCGTAGTTGCGCGACAAGGTGGCCGGGACCGCCATATCGCGCTTGGCCGTCGCCGGATCAACATTGGTTGCATCGCAACGCTGCGTGCGCTTGAACACCGAGAGCACGGTGTTCCCGATCATCAAGTCCTTGTCGAGCCATCCGAACTCGGCCCAAGGATCGACCCCGTCCAGATAGATGTTGGCACGAAAGCGCAGGGCATCGACGGGACGGCCGGCGGCACGCTCGAGTTCCCGAACCGTGGCCAGATTGACGATATGGACGCACTTCGGCGCGACATCTGAGAAACTATGACCTTCAGCCGCAACGATTTTTGGCGCGCCGCGCAATTCCGATTTCATGAAGGCCGCAATAAACTGCTCAATCATCGAGCGGCCAACCGACGTGTTAAGCGCACCGCGAGCCACTTGCTTGCCGTCACGTTGAATAGTCAACGTTTCCGTCGCATCATCGAAATGCGACGTCAGCGCCGCCAATCGCTCATCGCGCATCAACATGAGGTAGGTAATTTTTGGCAAATGCCGCGGGGCCGATGCGTCGAAACGGCCAGCGCCGTTCTCAATGGCGTATTTTCGGTCGGCCAGCATGGTCTCGCCGGCGACAAGGTCAGTGTGCGCCAACAACTCGGGCGTCAGTCCTTTGACAGGGTAACGATAGAGGGCGGAAACGGTGCTGGTCATAGCTGGGTTCTGGGCTCGGCTCTGGTTCGTCATTCTTCAGCCTCGACCATATGGCCGAACGGAAGGACCTGCAACGCTCGCCCCAACAAACACAAAACCCCGCCGTGTTGGGCAGGGCGAGGTTTTGGATCGGCGGCTCATCAAGTTGCAGAGGTCGGTAAAACCTATCAGTTGGGTTCGACAAAGCTGACTTTACTTTAGCGACGCGACAGAGGCGAGGGCAGCTTTCTGAGCGGCCCGCGCCGGCGAGGGGAACATCAAGGATGCGATCATCAGTCCGGCCGCAATGGCAAAACAGAGCGCAGCTGCCACCTTGGCAACTAGACCAGCCTTTCCATTCGGGTGCGCGACGGAACTCATGCGGGTGGCATCCTCTTCAGTCCCCGTGTCAGTCATAGTCATGACTAAGCTTTTGGAGAGTCCCGTGTGATCAGGACAAACACGTTGTAACCTATTGGAAACTGAATGTCGATGCTCTCGTGCAGATATTGTTAATCCAGAAAAATTGAATTATTTACCGAGTTATAATGGGGCAATTGTTTATGTTTCGGCAAGATATGTTTCTATTGTTTTACCATTCGACCTATTTCATTACAGGTTTACGGTTGGCGCCGAGCATGCGCTGGGACGGCGACAATGACGCTTGATGTGATGTCCGTGTCTCAACTTTCAGCCAGCTGAGGCCGACGTGTGCCACAGCCAGACCGATTTTGCTCATGCCCGACGCAGGGCCCGGGTCAGATTGGTCGCCCCGTGATGGATTTCCAAATTTCAGGCCCTGACCACAGGCTCGGGTAAATGCTCTCAATCTGATGCCAACCCTGCCACATCATCGTCAGCGCGACCCAAAGAATGACGAGCAATCCAATCCAGGTGATCCACGGATAGCGCCCGAGCAGGGATGCGATGTAGTGTGAGGCGACCGCCATCAAGATGACCGCTACAGCGAGGCCAATGATCAGAACCATGGTGTTGCCCTTCGCCGCGCCAGCGACCGCGAGGACGTTGTCGAGCGACATTGTGACGTCTGCCAATATGATCTGGACCACGGCGGCACGAAAGCTCATCGGCTTGGCGGGTGCGCCAGCCTTGGCGAGAGCTTCTGCGCTATACTCTTCTGGATTGTGCTGGCCTTCAACAATCTGCTTGTACATCTTCCAACAGACGAACAGCAGAAGCACGCCACCTGCAAACGTGAGCCCCGTGATTGCGAGCAGTTGCGCCGTGACGGCGGCAAAGGCGATGCGCAATATCACTGCGCCTGCGATGCCCCAAAAGATCACGCGCGCCCGATGCTCGGGTGCCACCTGGGATGCTGCTAATCCGACGATGATTGCGTTATCACCGGCCAAAACGACATCGATCATGATGACGTTCAAAAGCGCGACCCCGTTGGCCGCGAACCAATCCATCAGCATAGAATTCCCCCAAGCGCACTTTCAGCTATCTGGGTGACGAACCCATAATGGCAAGATGCTGATTGAATATGACGATCAATTGAAGCCCAACGTAACGCGCACCACTTCAGCCAAATGAAAACGTTCCAACAGCTTCCAGCTGTGGCTCGCGCTCACAGTGACTTCGAACAACTGAACTTAATCAGCCTTCTTGAAGCGCATCATCGTGAAAATTCCCCACGGCCGGAGGTCGCGCTTTTCGACCAGCTTCAATTCCGGGCAGACCATGACACGATCGACATCAAACACCGGGCGCCAACCCAGTTTGTCGCCGAATGGGGCCATGCGGCGCTCCACCCAGCCGCGGACGCCGTCGTCGGCTGAAAAATGGTTGACCAGCATGACTTCACCACCTGGACGGCAAACGCGAGCCAATTCGCGCATGACTTTTTCCGGGTCCGGCACGACGGTCATGACATACATGGCGACCACGGTGTCAAACGAGCCGTCCGGGAACTGCAGTGCGCTCGCGTCCATTTCATGCAGACCAGTCACATTGCTGAGCTGCTCTTCGGCGACGCGTTCCCTGGCTCGTTCAAGCATCTCCGGCGACAAATCGATGCCGACAATATTGAGGCTACGTTTGTAGGCTGGCAGCGACAAGCCTGTGCCAACACCGACTTCAAGAATGGTCCCCGACGACTGGTTCAGAATTTCGACGGCGTGCTTGCGACCTTCAGCGGCAACTTTGCCAAAGGTGTGATCGTAGACCGGTGCCCAACGGCGATAAGCGATCTTCACCGAATCGTCGTCCATGGTTGCTTGTTGGGCCGCCTTGAACTTCGGGAATTTGAACTTGTTCTGTTCAGGCGAACGCTGTGGCGAAACCATGGATTGTCTCTCCCTCAAGATTAAGATTTTGGTGTGATGTAGTCCGCGGGTCCAACCGTTGAAGCCCGCGAAGTCTGGTGGTGCAACGGCTTGACAGCGCTCCGTGCGAGCGCGCGAACGATCCAGCCACCGCCGAGCACGCGCGCGCAGCTATCCCCGTGGTCATAGAAAACGCAGGCTTGCCCCGCGGCAATGCCGGGTTCCGGATTGTGTAGCAGAACTTTGATCACCCCGTCGACCAAGGTCAATGTTGCGCTATGTGGCGCCTGTGACGAGCGCACGCGAACGTAGATATCCAAGCCGTCACCGATCCGTTCGATCAGATCTCCGTCGCCCAGCCAATTCACGTCGCGCAACGTGATGTGGTGGACATCGAGGCTCGAACGCGGGCCAACCAGAACCTGGCGCGATGCAGCGTCGACCCGGACCACGTACAATGGATCGGCCATGGCGATGCCAAGACCGCGACGCTGACCGACGGTGAAATGCAAAATGCCTTTATGCCGGCCGAGGATACGGCCATCGACATGGACGATATCACCGGCTTCGGACGCGCCGGGACGAAGCTTTTCGATGACCTGGGCATAGCGCCCTGACGGAACGAAACAGATGTCTTGGCTGTCGGGCTTGGACGCAACTGGCAAGTCGAATGCGTGCGCCAATGCGCGCACCTCCGACTTGTTCAAGTGCCCCAACGGGAACACGAGTTTGGACAGCTGTTCACGGGTTGTGTTGAACAGAAAATAGCTCTGATCGCGATCGGCATCGGCGGGACGATAGAGACCCGGACTGCCGTCGTTGTCTTCACGACGGATATAATGGCCCGTCGCAAGCACGGCCGCACCCAGGTCACGCGCCGTCGCCAACAGTTCAGAAAACTTGATCTTGCTATTGCAGGTCACGCAAGGAATCGGCGTTTCACCACGCAGATAGCTGTCGGCGAAACTGTCGATGACCGCGTCGCGGAAACGTTGCTCGTAATCAAGGACGTAGTGAGGAATGCCGATGTGATCGGCGACGCGTCGGGCATCATGGATATCCTGACCGGCGCAACAGCTGCCTTTTTTGCCGGTTGCCGATCCATGATCATAAAGCTGCAGGGTCACGCCGACCACGTTGTAGCCCGCCTGCTTCAGCACAGCCGCTGCCAGTGAACTGTCCACGCCGCCTGACATCGCGACCACGATGGTGGCGCCCTTGCCGGGCAGACCCGAATTCGGTGCCGGAAAATAAGTCGGGGCCAGACCAGCTGACGTGCAGGCTGAGCTGCCGGCGTGCCTATCGGCGCTCCCCGCCGTCAAACTCGTGTCGCCTGTCATGCCACGCCGCTTGCCTGATCCCACCAAAGATTTCTGTGGCGCAGTACGCCTGAACCAATGATGAATACTTAACAGATGTCAGCGAACTTTGTTCACCAACTCATCTCGGGTAAACCGGCAGCCGGTCGATATTAAGACCAGCTCGCCCCGTAAGGTTAATCGACCTGAGATCGAACGCAAACTAGTGTGGACATAGGCGCAGCGCAAGGCTCTATTTTCGGGCTAAATCCGCGCGCTTCAGACCGGTCGGAAAAACAGCAATTCAACCGTAGTTGCGCTCGTGCTACGTGCCATCTTTGTCCGATGAGCGAGCCCGACCCATGAATTTCGTCGAATCCGCCGCCAAGCCCATGCTCGCCGAGGCTGGTATCCCGGTACCGCGCTCCTACATCGTCAACTCCTTGAGTGGCGTTGAAGAGGCGGCGAAGCGGCTCGGTCCGTGCGTGATCAAGGCCCAGGTGCCGGTTGGCAAACGCGGGAAAGCTGGCGGCATCAAGCTTGCAAACAATGTCAACGCGGCGCTGAAACATGCGGAGCGAATTCTAAAATTGGAAATTGGCGGTTATCCGGTTAAGCGGTTGCTGATTGAAGAGGCAGTCCCGATTGCCAATGAAATGTACGCGGCGGTCCTGAATGATCCCGCGAGCAAAAGTCCCCTGCTGTTGTTTTCGGGCCAGGGTGGCATGGATATTGAAGACCTCGCGGTCAAACGGCCGGGATCACTGATGCGGTTGCCGGTCGATATCCGTATCGGGCCGGATGAGGCGGCAATCCTGGCGGCACTGCCCCCGAAACTACCGATCAACCCGCGGGTCGCAGCAGCCCTGTTGATCCGCTTGTATGACATTTATATCAAGAACGACGCTGAGCTGGTCGAGATTAACCCGCTGGTGTTGACCAAGTCCGGCCGCCTGATGGCGCTCGACTGTAAGTTCGTGCTCGATGACAGCGCCGTGCCGCGGCGTGAAAAATTGGCCGAAGCCGGATCACCCGAGCGCCTCACGCCACTCGAACAGAAGGCCGAGGAGTTAGGCCTGAAATTCATTGAACTGGATGGCAACGTCGGCGTGCTCGCCAACGGCGCTGGCCTGACAATGACGACGATGGACGCCATCAGACACTACGGCGGTCAGCCGGCCAACTTCCTCGAGATCGGTGGCGAGAGCTATACCAAAGCCAAGCCCGCGCTTGAACTTGTCCTATCAAACTCGAATGTCAAAGCGTTGCTCGTCAATTTTTGCGGCGCCTTTGCCCGGACCGATGTCATGGCCGAGGGCGTGATCACGGCGTGGCAGGAGTTGAAACCGTCCATTCCCATTGTCTTCACGATACACGGCACCGGCGACGACGAAGCCATTGCGATGGTCAAATCCCGCTTGGGCAT
>JAYSUN010000713.1:0-7170 GCA_043719045.1 Hyphomicrobiaceae bacterium
CGCGCCTTGGTTGATACCAGTCGAGCTGGAACACCGATCAACCAAGGCGCGACGCCACACTAGTTCTACTCCGAGATATCAGCATGCGACGCGAAGGATTGAACCATGGCTGGACTTCTCACGCTGGAGCAATTGAAAGCTCTGACCAACACGGGCGAGATCGATACGGTCGTTGCCGCCTTCGCCGACATGCAAGGTCGCCTGATTGGCAAACGCTTCGATGCTCAATTCTTTGTCGACGGCGCCTTTAGGGAAACGCATGCCTGCGACTACCTGCTCGCCAATGATATCGATATGGAACCGGTGCCGGGTTACGCGGCGGCCAGCTGGGCCAAGGGCTACGGCGACTTCGTTCTGAAACCGGATCTGTCCACGTTACGGCGCACACCATGGCTCGAAGGCACCGCGCTGGTTCTGTGCGATGTCCTCGATCATCACCACCATGACGTTTCGCACTCGCCCCGAGCGATCCTGAAGCAACAGATTGCCCGCCTGACCGCGCGCGGCATGAGCGCGTTGTGCGCCTCGGAGCTGGAGTTCTATCTGTTCAACGAGAGCTACGAGAGCGCTGCGAAGAAGCGCTTTCATGGGCTCGACACAGCCGGCACGTATATCGAGGATTACAATATCCTGCAGACAACCAAAGAGGAGGGCGTCATGCGTGCCATCCGCAAAGGCTTGCAGGGCTGTGGCATCCCGGTCGAAAATTCCAAGGGCGAATGGGGGCCCGGCCAAGAAGAGATCAACGTCCGTTACGCGCCTGCACTCGATATGGCCGACCGTCATGTCATCATGAAAAACGGCATCAAGGAAATCGCGCATCTACAGGGCAAGAGCGTCACTTTCATGTCGAAGTGGCGCTACGATCTTGCCGGATCTTCGTCGCATATTCACATGTCGATCTGGGACACGGAGGGCAAGACGCCGCTGTTTCTCGACCCAAAAGCTGAGCATGGCATGAGTGAGCTGATGCGCGCGTTTGTGGCGGGGCAGATGAAGTACGCGCCGGACATTACTGTGTTTTTGGCCCCGTACATCAATAGCTATAAGCGCTTTCAGGCTGGTACATTCGCACCGACGAAAACGGTCTGGAGTCGCGACAACCGCACGGCCGGGTTCCGTCTGGTTGGCGATGGCAGCAATGCTATCCGAATGGAATGCCGCATTGGGGGCGCGGATCTCAATCCGTATCTGGCGTTTGCCGGTTTGATTGCCGCAGGCCTCGCAGGTGTTGACGAAAAACTCAAAATGGACCCGCCGTTCAAAGGTGATGCGTACGTCGGTTCCGGCATTCCGGAAGTGCCGAAGACGCTGCGTGATGCGACGGTCAAGTTGGCTGCGTCCGAGATGCTCAAATCAGCCCTGGGTGCGGAAGTTGTTGCGCATTACGTGCATACAGCAAAGTGGGAGCAATTCGAATATGATCGCCGCGTCACCGATTGGGAATTGATGCGCGGTTTTGAGCGCTATTGAGCGGGGCAAGGGGCACGTCGGCCTCAAACGCCGTTCGGATCGCTTGCACGGATTTCGCCTGCTGAGATCAGAGGCAGCCTCAGGAGTCCGACACGTTATCCCCTGGCTCTCAACCTCTGAGCCGCTGTCCCAGCGCGTTTCGCTGCCGTCCGGATTAAGACGATAATACCGTGCAACGCCGCTATTTCTTGATGAGTGTTCCGCCGAATCACCGCACAGCGTTTGGGTTCGACCAAGCGCGATGATGAGCGGTGGGCCATGCATAGTTTGAGGACACACTTCCTACCGGCAGTCGCCGTTCTCCTGGTCGCGCTGCCTGCAGGCGCGCAGGACCCGGTACCCGAGGGGCACTCGACATCATTGTTGCGTCCGCGGCATGCATTTGCCCGCAGTTGGCACACGGTCGTTGTGCCAGCCGCGCTGCCGGCCTGGGGCGAAGCTCACGTCACCTGGGCCAATCCACGGCAACACGCAGCCATTGTGACCGCCTCGTTGCCGCCGTCCGCCGCACCGGCCAAACCAATGATTGGCGTCGCGCATCAGTTTTCCGGCATCGCGTCCTATTACTGGCAAGATCAGATGACCTCTTCGGGCGAGCGGTTCAATAAACGAGATTTTACGGCCGCCCACAAAACGCTGCCGCTTGGGACGCGTGTGCGGGTGACACATACGGCCAGTGGACGTTCAGTCGTGGTTCGGATCAACGATCGCGGACCATTCAAGCCGGGGCGCGTGATCGACCTGTCCGAAGCTGCAGCCGAGGCGCTGAACATGACGTCCGCCGGGCTCGCGCAAGTGCAGATTGAAGTCGTTCGCTAGACGAGCTCGCGGGTCCATTGGAACAGCAAAGCCGGCACGGTGGGGGAACCGCGCCGGCCTTTTCTGCAGAAGTATCCTTCCGCCAACAACGACGGGCCCTGGTCCCGTTTTTTCCGGGGTCGGGCGCCATCAGGGCCGTCCTCGGCGGCATGGATGTCTCCGGCTGGGGGAAACCGGTCAGACCATGCCGAAGACGACGGCTGTGAGAAATGCGAACGACGATAGAGCCGCAAGTGTGTTCAATCTCATTCTCATTTCCATCGTTGCCTCCTGGCTTCTCGCCAAGTTGGCCGGCTGCCTGACCGATGTGCCTCTTTGGGGGGATCGAGGCCAGTCAGACCGCCGGGGTGGGCCGCACTGTACGAGCAGTGCATCACCAGAAAGTAAGGCGCGGGACGCCACTTGCCAAGATCAGATCGTTGGCGCGGCGCAGCAAAATATCTGATTTTACAATGTGTTGCAGAGCCCGTTCAGAACGACGATGCTTATAAGACACGTTCAGAACGGCTAGTCTTGCAGAAGACAAGACGCGGTTTGGCTGCCGCTAGCGGCCCTGATTTTGAACCGTGAAAATTCAAATAAAGTGATGTGCTGGATAGAGTTAATCGTCGACGTAAGATGCACGTTTTATTAGAACAATACCAAAACGACACGCAACAGGCGCAATGTGCTGCAGTGGCAAAACTCGCATGTGTCGTGTGGGTCACAGGTAACTGCGACAAAACGAAACACATCGCTCAATTAAGTGTTTCGGGGGCTGATTTGCCGGGCCGTTGTCACGTATTTCCAGCGTTCGGTGCGCAACATGGAGGCCCGGCAAGCCTGCCCGTGGCGACCCAGCGCGTCACGGGCTTGGTGGGTGGCGTAGTCGAGTTCGGAAAAGACGGCACTGCGTCATGGTGCGGGCGCTTGGCCAAGCAGGCATGGCATCAGCGATCGGCCCTCGAGCCGATCCCGCTGACCGTCGCTTGAGCTTGTTCAGCGATCAGCGCTAACTGCACTGGACGTTGTCCACACTCCAGCCCCGCAGACAGGATCAGCCGCATGCGTCTTAAAGGTAAAATTGCGTGGGTCACTGGCGCGGGAAGTGGCATCGGCGAGGCGGCGGCGGTAGCGCTTGCCTCGGAGGGCGCGAGCATCGTGCTTTCGGGGCGGACGGTCAGCAAGCTGGACCGTGTGGCAGGCATGATCCGATCGGCCGGTGGCGTCGCCCACGTTCACGCCGCTGACGTGACGAAAGCCAGCGACATTGAAGTCGTTGCCGCCGCCATCAAGGCCCGCGATGGTCGCGTCGATATCCTCGTCAACAATGCCGGATTGAACATTCGTGACCGGTCCTGGGAGAGTCACACGGCGACCGGTGTTGATGCCGTGTTGAATGGTAATCTGGCCAGCGCGTTTTATTGCGTGATTGCGGTTCTACCGATGATGCGGGTGCAACAGGATGGCCTGTTGATCCATACAGCTTCGTTCTCCGGGCGATTTGTCACCCCGCTGTCGGGGGCAGCTTACACGGCTGCCAAACACGGTGTTGTTGCGATGAGTCACAGCATCAATATCGCTGAATGCGTCAACGGCATCCGCTCGACGGTGTTCTGTCCGGGTGAGGTCGCGACGCCGATCCTGGATGAGCGGCCCAATCCTCCCGCAGCTGATGTCCGCGCGCGCATGCTGCAAGCCGAACATTGCGGCGATCTGATCCGCTACATCGCGTGCTTGCCGCCGCAAGTCTGCATGAACGAAGTGCTGCTCAGCCCGACCTGGAATCGGGGCTATGTCGCACAACGGCAGATCAAGTTGAGCTAAGGGCAATCCGATCAACTGGTCAACTATCATCCGTGAGCGGTGTCTCGAGCGTCCCACCTCTGCCTCGGTATCACCGACATCGCCGTGCCCCTTTGCACTGGCCAGATATCTGGGACATCGGAGGGGGTGGGGGGTGCGAGACGGGGGCATCGGAGGGCGGGAAGTTGAGCTGAGTTGGCAAGGCTATTTGAAGGCGGCGCTCAATGTGTCCGTCACCTCGATGATGGCGGCGGCGCGCGCTTTTGGATCGGTGCCGACATGGGCGCGACCGGATTTGGCAGCCGAGAAAGTCAGGCCCGTGCGCACGCGGATCGGGGCGTTCGGGGCGTCGAAATCGTGGTAGGCGCCCGGGTATTCGACGTAGCGCACGCCCTGACGTGTGCCCAACTCGCGGCATGGCTCCGGCGGCGTCCAGTCATCGGCACCGCCCATCAGGATGGTGACGGGCACGCGCGCGACCCACGGCTGCCGTGCCTCCACGATCGGTCGGCAACCCGGATAAAACGCGATGACCGCACGGACGTCGACTTTGGCTGGTGGCATCGCTGTGCCGGCGGCGCGTAAGGCGGTGCCAGCGCCATTTGACCAGCCGACCAGGGCGATCCCTTTCGCATAAATTCGGGGTTGGCTTGCCAGCCAATCAACAGCCGCCATCGCGTCAAAGGCGCGGCCGGCAGGATTGATCGTGCGATTGGCTGTCGTGCACTGCGAGCCAAGGCCGCGTGAGCCGAAACTGTCTGGCCACAACACCGCATAACCCGCTGCCAGCCAGCGCTCAGTCCAATCCGGCACGCGCGCAATCGGCTTGCCATCGGCGCGATAATTGCCGCCGCAGCCATGCAGCGCCACGACGACGGGGTGCGGACCTGAGCCCGACGGCTTGTAAAGATCGGCCTTAATGATCGGCGCATTGTCCCCGCGACCTGGAAATGTCACGGCTTCGGGTTCAGCGGCCTGCAAGCTGCCAGCCGACAGTCCGAGACATAAGACCAGCACAACACAGCGCAAGTGCGACCCCCTCATTGGCATCGTTGGCTCAGCCGTTTTGCAAGATATGAATGACGCGGCCAGCCAACATGTCCTTCACTTTGGCACCGTAAGCGGCCATGTGGGGCGCTGCCGCGTGTGCCTTGAGATCATCCGCTGTCGCCCACTTTTCAATCACGACAAACGTGTCGGCACCCACCGGGGTTTGAAAGCTGCCGAAGCCGCTGGCATCGACGACGGGCTGATACTCGATACAACCTTTTTCAGCATGCACAGCCGGCATATTGGCGTGAAATGTCTTCAAGACTTCCGCACGCATGCCCAGCTTGGTGGTGATGATGGCGACGACGTGGATCATGGTCAGTCCCTTTGACACGACAAATTTTCGCTACCGATGCTATGCCGTTTGCGGCGTCTCCGCCAGCGCGGAGTCTTCCACTCGGCGTTTTCACGCGGGATCACCATTGCCGGCGAGGCGCGACAAGGTGGCCTCCCGCCACGATGCAAAACGGCCCTCGGCGATGGCTGAGCGCATCGCCTGCATGAGTTCCTGGAAAAAGTGGGTGTTGGCCCACGACATCAACATGGCGCCGAGATATTCGCTGGAGCGGACCAGATGGTGCAGATAGGCGCGCGAGTAGTCCAGGCTGGCGGGGCAGGATGACTGTGTATCGAGCGGGCGCAGATCCTCGGCGTGTTTGGCGTTCTTGATGTTGACCTTACCGGACCACGTATAGGCGGGGCCGTGACGGCCCGAGCGGGTCGGCAGAACGCAATCGAACATATCGATGCCGCGAGCCACGCTTTCGATCAGATCCTGTGGTGTGCCGACACCCATCAGGTAACGTGGTTTGTGCGTCGGCAAAAACGGCAGCGTCTCGTCGAGGACGCGAAGCATCGTCTCCTGGCCTTCGCCGACGGCCAAGCCGCCGACGGAGTATCCAGGGAGGTCAAGTTTGGTCAGCGCTTCGGCGGAGCGCCGTCGCAGGCTTGGCTCAGCGCCGCCTTGGACGATGCCGAACAGTGCTTGCTTGGGTGAGCCAAATTGCTCGAACGCGCGCTTCGAACGCTCGGCCCAACGCAGCGATAACTCCATGGCTTGCTCGGTGCGCTTGAAGTCGGCCGGCAACTCGATGCACTCGTCGAGTTGCATCTGGATGTCGGAACCGAGCAAGCATTGGATCTCGATCGAGCGCTCTGGCGAAAGCATGTGCTTGGAGCCGTCAAGATGCGATTGGAAGGTGGCGCCGGCCTCGCTGATCTTGCGGATTTTCGACAGGCTCATGACCTGGAAGCCGCCGGAGTCGGTCAGGATCGGCTTGGTCCAGCCCATGAATTTGTGCAAGCCGCCCAGACGCGCAATGCGTTCAGCGCCGGGCCGGAGCATCAGGTGGTAGGTGTTGCCGAGCAGGATATCAGCACCGGCGTCTGCGACCTGATGCAAGTATAGTGCTTTGACGGTCGCGGCGGTCCCGACCGGCATGAAAGCGGGTGTGCGAATGACGCCGCGCGGCGTCACAACCTCACCGTGACGAGCGTTACCGCTGGTGCCATGCAGATTAAAATGAACGAGACTGGTGGCCATGATGGCGAGGCGTAGCAGACCACCACAAGTGTGACACGCCACGCAATGCCGCAGGAGTCTAGGGCGGCGTGGCGCTTTGGGGATGTCGTACGACTTCAAGGTGTCCACTTGCGTCAGAAATTGTTCTGTTCGCAACGGCAGTGGCGCGAAAAGATACAAGAGCGGTTTGGGACAAGAGGGGACGTTTCCGTAATGTATTGACGTACGAGCGGTTGTTGTATATCCTTAAGGGAGATACCTGAAACTCTCAAGAGGCTACAGATGTCGACCACAACTGTCCTTTTCAAGAGCAATCAAACGCAAGCGGTTCGCCTTCCGAAAGACGTTGCGTTTCCTGAGGGTGTCCGCGAAGTGGAGATCGTCAAGGTCGGCGCCAGCCGAGTCATAAGCCCGGTCGGCCAAAGGTGGAACTCGTTTTTTGCGGCTGGTCCGCATGTGTCTGACGATTTTCTCGTCGACCGCGACCAAGGCGAGTTTGAAGTTCGCGAGCCACTATAAAT
>JAYSUN010000714.1:0-2591 GCA_043719045.1 Hyphomicrobiaceae bacterium
CCCATGGCCCTACCGGTTGTCGTGATGGCCCGGTTTGGGATTCGGTCTTGAGTATTTTTTTCTCGAGCTTTCGCTGCGGGGTAATCTAGGGTCAGACCCCGTAGTTGGCTCAAGGTAAGGGGATTGGGCCGAGATTTTTCTCGGCCCAATCCCTCCGCTTTCGTCTTGGCCGCGAAGGCGGCCATCCACGACAACTCGCAGCGAACTCGATCAAGTAGGAGAATGTATCCACATGCAACAGCACTGTTTGTTGTTATTTTATTCGCGTTGGTGGGGGCGGTGCGAGGCGTGGTGGTGCACGCGTTTGCGGCCTTTCCGCTTGAAGATAATAATGTTTCGCGCCATCGTCCCGCCAGCGCTGGTTTCACTGGGCCGGTAAGGGCCGATTACGGTGGTGATGCGGCAGGTGACTGCTTGGAGTATGCGGGGGAGTTGAGGGGATGCCGGATCAAAAACCTGTCGTCAGCGCGCATGGCGTCAAGAGCGGCGTCGATGCCGGGAAAGCGGCTGGGTGGGCCCGCGTAACCCGTATGATGGCTTTCGCATTTGGGCTCGTTGGCGGGTTCGCACTTTTTCAAGACGGCGGTTTTTCAGCGGCCAAGGCGCTGGCTGGCGGCTTGGCAATCGGTCTTGTCACGTACTTGCTTTTTGGCGCCATCGGCGCGGCGCGCGGGCTTTTGTCGATCACGGCCTTACGCGATCCTAACAACCGCATGCGCATCGCAATGGGATTTGGCGTGTTCGTGGCGCTGCTTGGCGGTTCGGCGGTTTACCTCCGCGATGGCGCATCGCTCACCGACGCGCTGATCTTTGGTACCTTATTTGGCGCCGTCGCATTTGTAGCTGGCTATTTTCCGCTGCTGACGTGGATACTGGGCGTCCTCGGCTTACTCAGCTGAAGCGCAAAAAATCACCCTACTCCGCCACCACATCCCCGCTTTCCACCAACTCTGGGATCAAGCTCCAGATCTAACTAGGAGCCCGGCTGGTTCTCTCCTCATCGCACGCCTTGACGTGAATGAGACCGGGAAGTGACGGCAGTTTAACTGCAGGCACACACGCTGTGACTCCAGCCTTTTCTGCTGCCTCGACGTACATTGCCGCCAAGTTCTCGGGAAAGCCGCCGTTATCGCTCAGATATTTCTCGACGCTCCATTTGGGATCTAGGCGAGTGACCTGCTCTGCTGCGGCCTTCGCCGCGGCCATATCTCCGATCATGGCGCTTGCTGCCGCTAAGCCGGCAAAGTCTGCCGCAAAAGGGTCGGTCACCAGTTTCGCGTATTTCAACGACTTATCAAACTGGCGGTTGAAGAAATAGGCATAGCGGATCCCTTGATTATACCAGTTTGGGTAGTTGGGATTGAGCTTCAATGCCTTCTCCATCAATGCGACAGCGCGCTCAGTCTGACCCAGCGGCGGCAGATACCAAGCGATCAGGATGAGAACGTCAGCGTTATTGGGAGCTAAGGCCTCGGCCTTGGCAAATTGTTCAAGTGCCTGATCCGGCATGCCCTGGTAAATGAATGAATGACCGAGAACAAGATGGGTTTCTCCATCATTCGGATCTAACCGGACAGCGTTCCGTGCGATCTCCAAATGCTTACCCATATTGTCTTGCGCCGACGTTCCAAGCCCATACTCAAGCCTATACTCGTAAATATATGCCAATCCCACGTAGGCCCTGGCGAGTTGCGGATCGAGTTCGATTGCCTTGCGAAATAATCGGTCCGCTTCGTCCAGACCCTCCTTGGTGATGCTTCCCCCGGCACCGCCATGTTTGGCCTCCATGCCAAGGAGATAGTTTTCATAAGCCGTCAGATTGTTCGGCGGCTTCCGCCTAATAAGCACCCTTTCGGCTTCCGCGACCGCTCCTGCGTAACCCATGAGGGTCGCTGCAATTTTTTCTGTGACGTCGCTCTGTACTTTGAACAGGTCAGATGCGGCGCGATCATACCGGGTCGACCAAACGTTGCCGCCTGTTCTCGTATCAATGAGGTGGGCAGTCACCCGAATCTGATCGCCATTGGGTTGAATGCCACCTTGAAGGACATAATGGACACCGAGCTCGCGGCCAACGTCTCTCACGTCGGCGGACTTGCCCCTGTAAACTTCGGTTGAGCTCCGGGCGACGACAAACAGGTCTTTTGAATGCGATAAGTCTGTAACAATGTCTTCGGTAATGCCGTATGCGAAGCGGTTCCATTGGGGCTCATTGCCGATGTTCTCGAACGGCAGGACGGCAATGGAAGCTCTTTCTAGCGAAAGTGTGATTGGTTTGAGCCACTGCCAAGCGACAAGCCCTGCAAACAGAACAAGCACAGCTGCAATTAGGAACGCCACAGTCAGGAACTTCGGGCGAGGCCGGGCGTGCGCCGTAACAGGGCCGTGAGCGAGGCGCTCATCTGATTTTGCCGCCTCTGCCTGATCTGGCAGAGGGTCAGGTGGTGCCGGCTGTCTGAACTCGATGTGGGCTGCATACCCGCCCTTGGGCAGCTCGATGTGAATTGGATCGCTCCGGCCCTCTCCTTCGTAATACTCACGCAGTTTGTCGCGCAAACGTGCAGCCTCAATGCGCACGATGGGATCAACGA
>JAYSUN010000715.1:0-7128 GCA_043719045.1 Hyphomicrobiaceae bacterium
CGTTGTGCGCCCTAGTCCCAAAGTCCTCAGCCCAGACATCACCTGCTGTGGCTGCTGCGAGCGTAACAGCAGAAATTGCCGATCCTTTAATGCCCCAAAAGGGCGACGGGCCCGCGCCACTGGCACCGGGTGCCGTCGCTGTGGCCGCGCTGGCACAGGCAGCCGTTGCCGCAGATCCAGCGATCACTGCACTGCTCCAGCGTCTGCTTCAAGCGCAACCCGGCAAAACGACCGCTGAAGACCGCGCGGCCGTTGCGGCTTTCTATGCCACCAACGGCGGCCAACCTCTCTGGACCACGACGGCCGGACTCACCGCTCGCGGCCTCTCAGCCAGCGAAGAACTCGCCCGGGCCGCAGATTATGGACTGGACAACATTGAGGCTTATCGGGTGCCGACAACGCCCGCCAAGTTCGATACGCCCGAACAGCAAGCCGACCAAGAGCTGGCGCTCAGTTTTGCGGCCCTGACCTATGCTCGACACGCACGCGGTGGGCGCTTGGATCCATCGAAAATCAGCGCGGTCATTGATATGAAGCCGCGGCCGTATGAGCCGAAATCGGTGCTTGAGGTCCTGGCCGCCTCTGATGATGGTGCAGCGCCGCTGCGCCAGTTCCATCCGCAGCACGCCGGCTTCAAGCAGCTGCAAATCGCCTACGTGAAAGCACGGGACGCGAAAGCCACAGCCGAGACGTTGCAACGGATTCAGGTCAATCTGGAACGTTGGCGTTGGATGCCGGATGATCTCGGCGCGTTCCATGTGATCAACAACGTGCCCGAACAGGTCACGCGCGTGTTCAAGAACGGGTCGATGGTGTTTACCGAAAAGATCGTTGTCGGCAAACCCGGCCACTCGACGCCCTTGATGTCCGCTGACATGTTGTTCGTCATTTTCCATCCCTCGTGGGGCGTGCCGAACGGCATCAAGACCAATGAGGTTGGCCCGATGCTGGCCCGTGCCAGTGCTCGCAACAACAGCTTCTTCGATGAAGGCAAGCGTGCGTCAGCGGCCCTCGGCCGGCATCAACTTCGCGTCTCCCATGGTGGTCGCGACATCGATCCCGATACGGTCGACTGGACCAAGGTGGACGTCCGCCAGTTTCATTTTTCGCAGGCCCCGAGCGGCAAGAATGTCCTCGGCGTGGTGAAGTTCCGGTTCCCGAATCGGTTTGACGTTTACATGCACGATACCCAGGAGCGACATCTGTTCAGCCACAGCTTGCGAGCCTACAGCCACGGCTGCATGCGCGTACAGAATCCGATGCAGCTGGCTGAAGTCATCCTCGCCCACGACAAGGGTTGGAGCGGCGAAAAAGTGCGTGGCTTTGTCGGCAGTGGCCGAACCTCTGACGTCACCTTGGGGACGCCGATTCCGGTGCATCTGGTGTACTTCACCGCCTCGGCCGATGACGCGGGCAAACTCAGCCTGCACGGCGACATTTATGGCATGGACCAGCGCGTCGCGTCGGCACTCGCAGGCAAACCAGTCGCGTTCGCCACGGCGCGCGTCAGTAGCGAACCAAACGCGCCGCGGCGGGGCCCATCAACCCGCGTCACAGCGTCGGCCACGACTGAGCGGTTTAATCCGTTCTCTGGACTGAGCGGGAATTAAGGGTGCTCCGTGCCCGTCTGCGCCAAAAAACCACTCGAAGCTCGGTATTTTGGAATTTTTTGGCCCGCCTCAGCGACGAAAAATATCCGGGAACTTTGCGTGCGCCCCGGAGGCGCGAAACACCAGCGGAGGAAGGTTCCACCCAGAGAGTTGTCGATTGATCTGGTAGTTGACGAGCGGCGTGGCTGGGAGACTGGCCCCGTCGACGCCTCGTGACAAAGGCCGCTTCAGGCGGTCGAGCGAGCCAGTGGGCCGTAACGTGAGTGAAGCCTGAGCCGGCCTCGAAAGTGAAGATGCGGATGCCGACCCGCCGTAAGGACGGGGAAGGCCTGCGTGAGGTGGGGAAACAATCGACAGATGCACGCGCTTCGATCCGTCGGGGTCGTGGGCACGGCCAGCTGGTGAATCTGACCCGAAGGCGACATTTTCACGCGCTTTGCTCTTGGCGTTGACCACCGTTCTCGTCTACCGATCACGGACTGATTATTGCAGGTGCGGGGATGGCATGAGCGGCGCGGCGGACCAGTCAGACGATGATGTGCCGCACTTCTTTGTCAGTCGCACGTCGGCAGATGCGGCCGTCGCGATCGAAGTGGCGAACGCCCTTATTGATGCCGGCTATCGCGTCCTGATCCAGGATAAGGACTTCGCCAACAAGAACTTCATGGACATGATGGACTTGGGCCTCGCCTCGGATGCACGGGTTATCGCCATCATGTCCGAGGACTATTTCCGATCCGACCACTGTCGCGCGGAATGGGAGCACCCGCTCGCAGACGATCCGCTCAACAGCAAGGCCCGACTGATCGTTCTGCGGGCGCGCGAATGCATGCCGCGCGGGCTGTTGAAGGCCATCGCATACTGGGACCTCGTCAAGGTTCGGAGCACACCCGCACTGTTGAAGGCGATGGTCCTCGCGGCTGTCGATCCCGTGCACCGCACATCGCCGCCTCTGCACGAGCATTGCTCGCGAAATTCAACAAGTCCGCCGACGGCTGGAACAGCGCCCGCGTCGAGCACGCCATGCTCATCCTCGCCCGTCTCGCCGAGATCACCGCCGCCGAGAGCAGAATCGTCACTGTCGGCGAGCACGAAGTGCTTCTGGTCAAGCGTTTCGATCGCGACAATGTCGCCGGCGGCTATACCCGCGCCCGGAGCGCGCCAATGACGTTGGCTGGACGAATACCCCGCCTCACTGTATCTTACATCTTCGGCCTGATCCTGCCCGCGTTGGCCTATTGCCATTCCCAGGCCCAGTCTTCGAACGTCGCCTAATCCTGGATTATCGCAGGGGAGAGTATGCAGACGTGGCACGCCATCTGGCTCGTGCCAGCCGACAAGTCTTGCGGCGACACTGCGCCGGTGCCGTCGCAACCTGGCTCGACTGCCCAAACTCGAGCATGGCGATCCCGGAGGCACCCGCCGACACTGGCCAACTCAGACTCGCATCACCTACTGCGTCACACTTTCTGCAAAACGGAGGACATCATGAACTCGATCGTCAAAACCGCGCTGGCCTCGGTCATGCTCGGCATGCTCTCGCTACCCGCCGCCGCTCAGGACACTCTGGACGCCATCAAGAAAAAAGGCACCATCGTTTTTGGCGTCAAGAATGATTACCGCCCATGGGGCTATCTCGATCCGTCGGGCAAGATCATCGGTCTCGAGATCGACATGGCTGAGGAAATCGCAAAAAAGATCGGAGTCAAAATCGAAATGATTCCAGTCACTGCCGCCAACCGGATCGAGTTTCTGCAGCAGGGCAAGATCGACATCATTCTCGCGACCTTGGGTGACACGCCGGCGCGTCGCCAAGTCATCGGCATGATCGAGCCGAACTACTATGCCGGCGCGACGAACGTGTTAACAAAGAAGGACGCAGGTCTGAAGACCTGGAAAGATCTTGAAGGCAAAAAGGTCTGCGGCGTGCAAGGCGCCTACTACAATCGGCGCGTGACCGAGCTGTATAAACCTGACCTGGTGGTGTTCCCGGCGGTACCCGAGGCCTCGAGCGCGCTGATCAATGGAGCCTGCATCGGGTTCTTGTTTGATGACACACTGTTCTCGTCCTGGTTGTCGTCTGGAGACGCCAAGTGGGCCGGCTACACGATGCCGCTCCTCAGCGAAGATCCGCAGCCGTGGGCGATCGGCGTACGCCAAGCTGATCTCGCCGGCCCGCTCGGTGCGGTGTTGAAAGACATGTCTATAGGCTGGCACAAGTCCGGTTGGCTTCTGGCGGCCGAGAAGAAGTGGGGCATCCAGGAAAGCCCATACCTTGTCGAGACGAACAAGAAACTCAAGTAAGACCAGCGAGCCTGAGGTTTGACCTTCATGATCCACGGATATGCCGCGAGGGATGCGATGCGTCCATTTTGCGGCATAGCCGTTGCCAGGCTTTCGATGCGACCGTGACGATCGCCGTGTCGGCGTTGAGTCGCCGGAGTGATAGGCAGCGCTGCTTCAAGTAGAGCCACACGCGCACGACCAGATTGAGTTCCGGCGCGTAGGGCGGCATCTGTTGCCGTCAGGTCTCGACAAGGCCCTTTGTGCAGGCACGACCAGCCTGACTTTCACGGTCGGCAATGTTTTCAAAATTGGTCCATGGCTGTGGTTGGCTCAACCCAAGGCCGAGCTGTGGTGGTTGATGGCGTGGTGCCTGCGTTTCGTGCCACTCGGGATCGATGCCGGGTGGCGGCTGCATGAGAGTTTGAATCAGCAGCGGATGTGTCGGGCTTGTTATGCGCTGTTGATCGTAGTCGGTCTCAAGTTGCTTTGGGACGGCTTGCGCGGGTATCTGTAAGTTTGCCCGACTTGGCTCCGATCCCGTGGAAGCATCGCGTCATGGAACTCGACGACATCATCGAAGTTATGACCCTCGGTGTGTTTCTGCCCGAGGCAGCGCTGGCAGCGGCGCAGCTGCAGAAAACAGCCGTCACTGCGCGTTTGCTGGACCTACTCGCTGCGGAAGTGGCAGAACCAGGGGAGGGCGAGGCGGACCTGTCAGCGCCGCTTCTGCTGCTCGCAGAATGGCAGGAACAGCGTGCCTTTGCGCTCGTGTGCGAGCTGATGACCTGTCCAGCGGACTTGTTCGAGGCGATCTTTGAAGAAGCGGTCAGCAATCATTTGGACGCGGTGTTGGCGCAGCTCTATGACGGCAACCCGAGGCCGCTGTTTGAAGGCGTCGTCAACGGTGACATCGACGAAGAGGCTAGCGTCGCGTTTTTGGGCGCACTTGTCCGCCTTGTGCATCAGGACAGGATCGAGCCCGCGGCACTCGAAACATTTCTCGACGACATTTATCCAATCGTTTCTGAGAACGATGCCAGCTTCATTGGCCATGCTTGGACGCACGCGGTCTCAGCCCTCGGCTTCACGAGGCTCGAGCCAAAAGCCAAAAAACTCTTCGATGATGGCAGTTTGATCAACCTGATCGGCACGTATCAGCATTTCCAGGCCGATCTAAAGGCTGCGCTGCACGACCCGGACTCAGCGTTCTCAGCGGATGCCCCATACTACCAACCCCTCACGTCAGCCCTTGACGTGATGAAGTCATGGCATTGGCCGGTCGATGACTTGGACGACGATGGCAACTTCATTGACGATAGCCCCGATGAGCCAAGCTTGAGCGCCGAAATGAGCGAACTCGGACATTCGGCCCGAATTGAGAAGGTGTTGCAGGGCGCGGCTTCTGGTGCCGGTGCCACGTCAACTCAGCCGGTTCACGTTCCCAATCGTGATGTCGGCCGCAACGACCCTTGCCCCTGCGGCAGTGGCAAGAAATACAAAAAGTGCTGTTTGCAATCGTGAATTCGGGATTCAACCCGTTGGGGGAACACGCTGGCCATTGCGGATGCCGAAATGCTATAACAGGGCTCAGTGTTATTTTCGGGCCTCTGATGTCAAAAAAACAATCGAAGACCGCAACCGTCACCCGGTCTGAGCCGGCCAAGCACGACCATGAAGTTTGCCTGGTTGATGCCTTGAGTCGCGCCTCTATGGCTTTCGACAGCAAAGGTTTGAAGCTGACGCCATTGCGGCGTCAGGTGTTTGAGGAAATTGCGGGGTCACATGATGCCGTCGGCGCCTATGATGTCCTTGACCGGCTGATGCGAAAAACCGGCGAACGCATGGCCCCTGTCTCGGTCTACCGCGCGATTGACGCGCTACTTGAAGCAGGCGTCGTGCATCGCTTGGAAAGCCGCAACGCCTTTTTTGCTTGCCACACCCCGCATTCGGGCAAGCGCCATATCGCACTGGTCTGTGACGATTGCGGAGCCGTTAAGGAAATCGACGGCACCTCCGTGTTGGCTTCCATCGACGCGGCAGTCGCCGCCACCCGGTTTGTCGCCCGCGCGACCGTGGTTGAAGTTGCCGGCCAATGCCACCCCTGCTTCGGCAAGGCCGCTTGAGGAACACCCCCTTGGACAAGCCGGCGTCACAACAGTCCGCGCGGCCTCATAGCCACGATCACGACCATGGCGATGACCACGAGCACGATCACGGGCCACCAGCACCGCATCGAGACGGCGCGTTGTTGTCGGCCCGCGGCATTTTCTTCAAGCGCGACCGACGGCTGGTCCTGCAAAACATCGATCTGGATATCGCACCGAGTGAAATTGTTACGCTGATCGGCCCGAATGGCGCTGGAAAGACCACGTTGGTGCGCGTTCTGCTCGGGCTCGACGAGGCTTCGACAGGCGCCATTGTCCGTTCGGACGACTTGGTGGTCGGCTATGTGCCGCAACGATTTGATCTCGATCGTGCAATTCCAATGACGGTTGAACGTTTTCTGTCTTTGGGCCGGACACGGGATAAGTCTGCGCAAGCGGCCGCGTTGGCCGAGGTCGGTGCGCCCAACTTGGCAGAGCGCCAGTTTACTGAACTTTCAGGCGGTGAACTCCAGCGCGTACTCATTGCCCGCGCCTTGCTGCGCAGTCCATCTTTGCTGGTCCTCGATGAACCCGTTCGTGGCATCGACTATTCGGGTGAAGCTGAACTCTACGGTCTGATCTCGCGCATCCGCAGCGAACGGGGCATCGGCATTCTGCTCGTCAGCCATGATCTGCACATCGTGATGGCCGCGAGCGACCGGGTCATCTGCATCAATCGGCATGTGTGTTGTTCGGGTGTTCCTGAAACGGTCGCACAGCATCCGGAGTATGCGCGACTGTTTGGCCCTCAAGCCGCACGTAATTTTGCCCTCTATCGCCATGCGCACGATCACAAACACGACCTTGCGGGCGAGCCGTATCCAGCAGTTTTCACGGCCAAAGACGGACCCAAGCTGCCATGACCGAACCCTTCATGTTGCGTGCTATGATGGCAGGCTTGGCATTGGCCCTGGTTGCTGCACCGCTCGGCTGCTTTGTCGTTTGGCGGCGCATGGCTTATTTCGGTGAAACCATCTCGCAAGGCGGGATCATCGGCGTCGCGCTCGGGATCGGCCTGTCGATCAATGTTACGCTCACGGTCCTCGGTGTTGCGATTGCTCTGGCGATGTTGCTGCTGGGTCTGTCGC
>JAYSUN010000716.1:0-22408 GCA_043719045.1 Hyphomicrobiaceae bacterium
TTTGCCGTTGGCGAGGGCGACTTTGGCCATCTCGATTGCGGCTTGATGATGCGGGCGCATGTGCTTCATGAAGTCGACATCGGCGTCACCCGAGAAAGCGGGCATCGTCTACATCGCATTCGTCATCGCCATCTTGTACGCCTTGGTCGACGGGGTGTCGTTGGCGCCTGGCATCATCATCTTCATGTCCATGCCCTTCATATCCATTCCGGGCATGTGAGCAGGTTGCTGCGCGAGAACACTGCCTGTGAGGAGTGCACCGACGGCGGCGGCCACTAGGATGCGCTTCATTTTGTTTCCTTTGGGGGTGACAAACAACGATCACGGAGGACGAAGCGGTGAATGTGGCACCGCCGCGTTGAACATCGGCCGCCCGTTTTCAGAAGTCAGATGGTGATGAGACGGGCCCTCCCAACTCTCACCGGCTGGTTTCTCGCATCGACGGCGGTCGATCGGGTCGTGGCGCGATAAAGCCCTTGAATGCGTGGTCCGCAATAGCCGACCCCACACCAAGCGGAGAAGGCTCGGAATCTACTCAGGTCTAAAGTGCTCGGACAACAAATGGATGCGTTCTGAGCAGTCTCCGAGCCTCCCGAGCTCGGTCAAGCACAGCTAAGGCTCATCCCGCGCACCCAACTGGCGAACGTCGATGACGCAGTGTCGTCAGCCAACGTGACCAACGACATAGGGCGCGAGCACCGTGGGCGTTGGCGTTCTCATTTGCCCGAGCGATCCAACAGCCCGTGCTCGACATATGGGCAGTTCAAGGCCGGCTTGGATGCGTCATGATCATCATCAGGCCGATCGTTTGGGGTGCCCAAGGACCAGCCCCACGAAGTGACTGCGTTTTGCTTTCGCGGGGCCGTCGATGAAGAAATTTATAATTTTTGACCTGGATGGCACGCTCGCTGAAAGCAAATCGCCTGCTGACGCCGAGATGGCGGCACTCCTTCGCGACCTTCTTGGTGAACTTGCCGGTTTGGGTGATGCCGCCGAGATCGAGGCCGCCGCATCCGAGTGGGACTGCGGCGCTGCGAGGGGCAACGCGCGTCTGTCAGCATCCTTGGATTTGGACATGATCGCACCGACAAACCTGCCATCGTGGCGTGGAACGCGAGCGCGGAGGATTGGCCGTGAGCCGGTCTGAGTAGTTTCCGGGGCTTCCGCCGCCCGAGCGGTGGCATATTGTGGCGTAATCCGTCGCGCCGCACGGAAGGATTCAGTTCTGGTCCGAAGGCTCTGCGAAAATAGGAGAACACCATGGCCGCTGGCCGGTCTCACTTTGGCAGCATTCGCCACACTGATAGTGTTCGCGTTGTGCTGGGCCGCGGCTGTTGCAGGGCTGTTGGGTTCCACGATAACCGGCATGACCTGTGGCGGCTGCACCAACAACGTCACGCGTGCGGTGAAAGCAATTCCGGGTGCGGGCGATGTGAACGTTTCGCTCGCGGCTGGCGAAGCCACAGTGCAATACGACGAGCGCCGGACTTCACAGGACAAAATCAAATCGGCCGTGCAAACGGCCGGTTATGGCGTGGGCACTGCCACGCAAAATCGTCCAACGCAGAGCGGTTGCCGCGGTTGACGAGTATTTGACCGTTCACTGAAGAGATCGCCGTCGCCAGACTCGGGAAGCTTGATCCATGACAACATCCACAATCGATGGCGGAGGCCGAGCCTCAGTTCACAACGCGAACGGCATCAAGTCGCAAGTAATGAAGACCCTTTTTTCAACGGGAAGCATCATTGCACCGTCTGTCACTGCCACCTTGGCCTACTGGTTATTCTGCCGCCCACAAACAGCAGAGCTGTCCGATGAGCAAAGCGAAGTAGCTGTTAACGGCAGGTTGAAACTCGCCCAAGCGAAACAATTTTCCCTAGTAGTTGGAATGAATGAGGTGCAAGCGTACCGGTTTGCGAGCAGCAATTCCAGGGGAACAATCATTCTGGTGCATGGCTGGACAAGCGAAGCGAGCCACATGATGGCGTTTGTCGACCCCCTTCTCGAGCGCCGCTTCAATGTCGTTTGTTTCGATCTTCCAGCGCATGGCAAATCAACAGGGACAGCCACCAACTTGGTCGAGTGCGCGATGGCACTGCAAGCAGTAGCAGCGTTATTTTCTGAAATTAACGGTATTGTTGCTCATAGTTTTGGAGGGCCGGTCACAGCGCTAGCTTTGGCCGGGCTCCCAGCCAATAATCAAGGCTTCGATGTCGACAAAATTGCATTGATCGCGTCGCCGAACGAGTCTGCGCACATGACACAAATTTTCGGTGATGCACTTGGATTGAGTCAACAAGCCCAAAATGGTTTTGAGGCCATCTTTGAGAAGTTGTGCGACTCTCGGCTCAAGGAGTTTACCGGTACAAAGTATTTTTCACGGATCAATCGACCATTGCTTGTGCTGCACAGCAGAGACGACAGTGAAATACCTTATGAGCACGGACTGCATTATCGAGACCTGCCTCAATGTCAGTTCGTATCCCTCGAGGATGTGGGGCACCGATCAATCCTGTATGCTCCGCAGGTCAGTGACTGCGTCGCGCAGTTCATGGATTCTGATACTCTGGCGCGAGCCAGGATGATGTCATGACGTCCACGACATTCGAGGTTGGCGACTTGTTCACTGCACTCGCTACAATCGGACTCGAATTTGGCCGCGCGTGCGAATGTGGCGCCGAGGAAGTGCGGCTGCGACCCGGCCCCCGCAGCACGGCCAGCGTGGGGCATCGGCTCGACGCGCGAAGCTCTTCCTTCAAAGCCAGTACCTGCTTGATTTAGCAGCGGACGTCGATGTCACCATGCGCAGGAAGCAGCGGTGCCTTGGTTCCCGCCAGCCGCTTCAAAGATGACCGCGTCTCCCACAGATTGGCATCTGCACCGAAGGAGGCTTTCTGTCCGGGTACATCGACATCGGCTTTCAGGCGGTAGGTTCCGGAGACCAAAATCGCACCGGCAATTCCAATGCCGCCGCCCTTGTGAAACTCCGGCATGGCGATATAGCTCGCAACGTGAGTTGCCCCAGCGGAATGCCCCATTGGATGCCCACGCACGTACACGCCGCCATGCACATAGATGAGCACCGGCGCCGGTGCTGTCGCCGCCGTTGCCGCGAACACAGCAAACCGCTGGCCATCAAGCCGTACTCGGCCGTGACCGCGAGTGGTGCAAATTGCTCAGTAGTCAGCACTGCGTGAAAGACGGCGACCAGCCTCATGGCCTCGGGCAGCTTACCCTTGCGGACGTTGGCTGCCAGTTCCGACGCGCTGGCCGCGCTAACGTAGACGTCGTTGTCGGCGTCCGTGATGGCGGCGCGGGCGGACCCGGACAGCTTGGGGCTGTCATTGAGCCACCAGACAAAGGGGTCGGTATCGAGCAGGAGCCTGCAGGACCGGACGCATCTGCTTCGTCGTGAAGTCCAACGGCACCACCAGCCGCTGCCAGATGGGCGGCTCGATACCCTCGAGCACCACGTGCAGCTGCATCGCGGTCGGGCCGTCGAACATGAGGCGCTGTTCGGTCGGATCTGCAGTCGTCATGATGTTTCGCGGCCCTTCAGCCTCCAGTCGCCTCGCGACCCGATGGGGTTCCACGCTACCTGACCCGAGATCGGCCGACCCCGACTGCTGGACCTCCGGAAGCTTCCGACCGGTACAATTGGGAACTGGATCAGGCGGCACCGAGCAAGGTCGCATAAAGGCCTGTGCCGGTCGCAGCGCGCAGATAACCACCGACGCCGGTGTTGGTCGAACTGTTGGACCCGGAATCCCACTTTGATTTCGAACCGCCGCGGTGAGTTTTGAGTTTCAGACGCACGACGATGGCTTGCGGATCACTTACGGATCACTTGCAGGACCATGTTCCGCGCGTTTTTCGCCCGCTCAGACCCGGGTCACTGACGGATATCAAAGCGACTGTCATACGTCTGTTGCCGAATGGAGTTAGGCGAGGTTTGAGCGGATCAGAGTCAAGGTGCTGCCGCTCGAATCGGAGCGTGCCGGTGGCAAGTCTTCTTTCAACGCGACGTGATGTGGTCGTTGGTTCTGCCGCCCTCACGGCTGCCGCCATCGTTGGAAGTACGCCCGCCGGTCGACCAGGTAGAGTCTCAGGCTCGGTCTTCCATGACCGAAGCCAGACAGGCAGCCGCAGGCCAAGTGATATCGGACTAGCCGGTATCCTTGTTTCGAACGGTCAAGACATCGTGGCGACGGATACCGAAGGACAATGGTCGCTTCCTGCGCTGGCGCATACGCATGTCTTTGTCATCAAGCCGCGCAATTGGACATTTGCCACCCAACAACCGGCATGCCGTCACTTCGCTAAGCTGGTGACCGCGGATCAGACGAGCCTCGACTTCGGTTTGATCCCGCAGCGTGCCCCTGCTGTGTTCGATGTCGCGCTGCTGGCGGACACGCAACCTCAAACGCATCAGGAATTGGGCTATCTCCGTGACGGCGTCCTGAAGGATGTCGCTGACACGAGGGCGGCCTTCGCGATCAATCACGGCGATATCGTATTCGACGATTTGACGCTTTATCCACGCTATCTGCAGCTGACCGGTGCAACGGGGATGCCCTGGCATCACTGTCCGGGCAACCATGATATGAACCACACGGACGAAATCCACCGCGATCCGTTTCAGGTCTGGAAGGCAGACATCGGGCCGACGCACTACGCCTTCGAGCAAGGCGACTGCCTGTTCATTATTCTCAACAACGTCGAACGCTGCTCGGACGGGCCACGGTCGCGCTCGGAGCACAACTACCGTGGTGCGATCGGTGCACGGCAATTGACTTTCGTGCGTAATGTCTTGGCACAAACCCCGCGCGAGCGGCTGATTGTCCTCTCTATGCACATTCCCTTGGTCGGTTTCGAAGACCCGACCGACCCGGCAGGGCACACAGTGGATCGGCAGGCGCTATTGGCGTTGCTCGCAGGCCGGCCACATACGGTCAGTTTTGCCGGGCACACGCACACGACAGAACACCACTACCTCGGTCTGTCATCGATCGGATCCGGGGCAAGTCCTCATCATCACCATGTCCTGACCGCCGCGTCCGGCAGTTGGTGGAGTGGGCCTTATGACCACACAGGATTACCGCTGTCGCGCAGCCGTGACGGCTGCCCCCGCGGCTTTCATCTGCTCTCGATTGATGGCACGCGTTACACAACACGTTTCATTCCAACCGGCGAGCCGGGACAACCGTTCGCACGCCTCTCACTGCGCCAAAGCACGAGCCATCCTGGAGACCCGGGCGCGTCCGGAGCCGGCGGTTTCGTCGTAACGCAAAGTGCGCTTGCCGGTACGGAGCTGTCCGTTAATGTGTTTGACGGCGGCCCGCGCACACAGGTTCGCATGTCGATCGGAGGGACCGCTGAGGCCGACATGATCGCATTGACCCGGGTCGAGATGTGCGACCCGGAGACGGTGCGTCACTTTCAGCGCCATCGCGCCACGCTCAAAGATTGGGTCGAGGCGTGTCGCTCTTCGCACATCTGGGCAGTGCCCTTGCCGGCGTCGCTTGAGCCAGGCGTGCACACGTTGAACGTGGTGTTGACCGATGAGTACCGCCGCGAACGTTCCGTCGCCGGCATACTCGAAGTCGTCGCATGAATCGCGTTGCCCCACCATCGGAGACTTGACCATGGATCTGACATTCTGGATCGCTGCCACCGGACTTGGTGTGTCGCTCGCCGCTCATGCCGGCTCGACAGCGTTGGCGGCGTGGCGTCTTCAGCGCGATAGCACTCTGTCTGACCCAATCGCTCAATGGCCAGCCGTGACGCTCATCCGTCCCGTCTGCGGCATTGATCAGGTTGAGCGCGAAACGCTCGCATCCACATTCCGACTAAAGCCCGCGTCGTTGGAGATCCTCTTCTGCGCCGCGCGTGAGAAGGACCCAGCCGTCGCCTATGTGCGCCACCTGATGGCGCAGCATCCTGAGCACAATGCCCGCGTGCTTGTTGGTGTTGATGGGCCCGGCATCAATCCGAAACTCGACAATGTGCGAAAGGGATGGCGCGCTGCTAGGCATGAGTGGGTCCTTATCGCCGACAGCAACGTGTCGATGTCCGGTGGTTTCGTCTTGAATATGTTGCGCGGCTGGCAACGCGATACAGGTCTGGTCTGCGCACCACCCATCGCAACGGACGGTCGCGGGCTGTGGGCGGCTGTCGAAGCGCAATTTATGAACAGTTACCAAGCGCGGTGGCAGTACGCAGCGGATGCTGTGGGGCTCGGCTACGCGCAGGGCAAGTCAATGTTGTTTAACAAGTGCCTCCTCGACAGCTGGGGCGGAATCGATCTGCTTGACCTGGAGGCGGCAGAAGACGCAGCAGCAACGAAGGTGGTTCGGGATCACGGCTATCGCGTCCGCCTCGCGCCTGAAACAATCTCGCAACCAATCGGTCGTCGCAGTCTGACGCAAGTCTGGGCGCGCCAATGCCGATGGGCCCAGTTGCGGCGCCTGTCGTTTTCCGGGCTATTCTGCGCCGAGCCTTTCTCGATGCTTTGGTTCCCGCTTGTCTGTGCAGGCGTTGTCGCCACCGCGTCGGATACCGCGATGACAGCCTGGATGCTGGGTGTCGCTGGCATCTGGCTCGCCATAGAAGCTATCGTCGCTTTCACGGCCGGATGGCGCGTCACAGTGGCAACGCCGTGGGCCGCCCTCTGCAGGGAAGCGATGGCGCCGCTGGTTTGGCTATCGGGCTGGCGAAGCACGCCGTTCAAATGGCGCGAGCCGGCGCCGCAACAGCGCACAAAACTTGCGTGAGTGTCATCAAGCCGTTGTGGTTTTGTGATTTCGTGAGACAGGTGCATGGCGTCACTGCGGGAGAGAGGTTGTGCGCCGCTTGCGCAGTCAACGGTGCAGCCTCGTTGTACCGGTCGTCAGTGTGTCAGCCTGTACGGAACACGTCGATCGATCGACAGCGTGGCCTCAAAGCGCGGCGGCGTTCCTGTCGAGACCATTTCGGCTGTCGGAAATGGTCACCATCGTTCGCAGTCTGTTCAGTCAATCCAATGCGCGAGAGTGAGGACCGTCATGAAGAATATTGCGGCCGCCGCGGCACGAGAGCGTGATCAGGCAGACAGCTCTCTATCAAAACAGCATCGGTTCGGGCGTCACATGGTTGTAGCAGCTTGCGGGCTGGCCGCAGCAACCGGCTTTGTCATCGGAGCGGTCGCATCGACGAGCCAGGCGCATCGCTTCAGTTTCGCGCGCGGCGCTTGCGTCGGATTAGAATTTGCCGAGCACTTCGGAGCACTCTCCGCAACCCAGAAACGTCAAGCAATGCGCGCCATCACGGCATCGACATCGACCTCACCACACCAATCCCTGTTTGCACTGACTGCCGCCGACTTCGAGGATCTATGTGCGCGGACTTGGGCGGGTGACACACGAAGTGGTCGATAGTCAACTGTACCAGGGCGCAATCACAACGATGTGTTGAGACCCATTCGAACTGCAGCTTCAGTTTCCATCCGTGTGGTTCCAGCCATTTCCCAGAGCCACAGAGCCGGACAAACCGCCCTTCTGTCGCTCAGCGTGTGCCCTGGGTTCGGTGATGTTTTGCGCCTGTGCCCCCTATGGCAAGCACGCGCCGTCCGGCCCGGGCTCAGTTTGAGTCGACTAGCTCCGGGCTGTCGCCCAGCAGCGGAGGGAAAGCCCCCGCGCCCGGGTCTGTCACATCAGTGCAATCCGAATCCCCTAGACCGTGACTACCATGAAGGCCAAACGAGACACACTATGCATCATCGCTCGATCTTCATTTCCGACGTCCATCTCGGGACCCGGACAGCCAATGCGACGGCGTTGCTCAACTTCCTTCGCCACAACGACGCCGACACGATCTACCTCGTTGGCGACATCGTCGACTTCTGGAAGGTGAAGCGTGGGCCTTATTGGCTTCAATCGCACAACGATGTGCTCCAGAAACTGCTGCGCAAGACCCGCAAAGGCACGCGCATCATCTTCATTCCAGGCAACCATGATGAAGGACTGCGGGACTTCTGCGGCATGCAATTCGGCGGTATCGAGATCCATCAGGATGTGCTCCACCGCACGGCAAACGGGCGGTCCTATGTGATCATGCATGGCGACGAATTCGACGTCGTCGTGCGTTCCGCCAAATGGCTCGCATTTCTAGGCGATCGCGGCTACGAAGCGGCACTCTGGCTAAACAATCCGCTGAACTGGGTCAGGCGTTATTGCGGGTTCGGCTACTGGTCGCTGTCGGCATACCTGAAGCAGCGCGTGAAAAAAGCCGTCAACTTCATCGGCGCCTTCGAGCACGCCGTGGCAACCGAAGCCCGACGTCAAAATGCGGATGGCATCATCTGCGGGCACATCCATCATGCCGCCGACCGCCATGTGGATGGCATCCATTACCTGAATTGTGGAGACTGGGTCGAGAGCTGCACCGCGATCGTCGAGGCAAAGTCAGGTGAACTGCGACTGGTTCATTGGGATCCGGACGCGGGCCGAAATCTGGTGACTGAAAAAGCCAACGCAGTTGCTCCACCTAAACCCGTCGTCCTTGAAGCAGCCGAGTGATACCAATCCGCACAAACACTGACTTGTGCGGATTGATGTACGCGCGCGGGGCTGGCCGGGTGGCCGCGCAGCAAGTCAAGAGTATACCAGCCCGCAGCCCCCCAAGAGGAAAGAGTCATGATTTCTGCGGGCTGGTATGACGTTGCCGCGGTCCGTCACAGAGGTTTCTTAGAACTCTGCAAAGCCCATGGCGATATCAACGATATCAAAACGCAGGAACAGCGACCATGGCGAACCAGACCTTTGCAACACGCGAAGAAGCCTTCGAAGCCGCGGAAGATATTCCGCTGAATTCGGTGCTTGAGCGCAGTCTCGGCAATGTTGTTATGCAGCGCTTTACTCGCCGCAGTTTGATCCTCGGTAGCCTCGCGGTGCCGGTGACAAACCATCTCTTTGCTGGCGCCGCAGCCCATGCCGACCAAGGACCGAGGAAAGCCGCCGCGGCAGCCGATGCGTTCCGCGAAATTGTCAGTGGTATTGATGAAACACACCACGTCGCTGAAGGCCACGAGGTTCAGGTGTTGTTGCGGTGGGGCGATCCGCTCGTCCCGGACCTGCCGCCGTTTGATCCGCTCAAACTAACGGCCGCCGAGCAACGTCAACGGTTCGGTTACAACAATGACTATGTCGCGTTCTTCCCGTTGAATGCGGCAGGCACACGCGGCCTGTTGTGCGTCAATCACGAGTACACCAGCCCCGAAGTGATGTTCCCCGGCGTCGGGCGCCCGGATCGGGATGACTTCAAGAAGATGGACTCAGCCAAAGTCGATATTGAGATGGCAGCCCACGGCGTTTCCATCGTCGAAATCTCAAAGACGACAGACGGGTGGCAGCCGTTGGTTTCGAGTCCACTGAATCGCCGCATCACCGCTGACACGCCAATGACGGCAGATGGGCCTGCAGCTGGCCATCCGCGGCTCAAGACGACCAACGATCCAACGGGACGCGACATCCGTGGCACACTCAACAATTGCGGCGGCGGTCAAACGCCGTGGGGAACGTACCTGACGGCCGAGGAAAACTTCAACGGCTACTTCTGGACCGACCGCCGTGGGTCGGACGGCAAGCGTCTGACAAAAGGCCTCGGCAGCGCCGATCAAAAGCGCTTCGAGCGCTACGGCATCCCCTCCAATTGGTACAATTGGGGCCAGTTCCATGATCGCTTCAACGTCGACAAGGAACGCCATGAGCCGAACCGCTTCGGCTGGGTCGTTGAGATCGATCCGAACGACCCGAAACGCACGCCAATCAAGCACACTGCGCTCGGACGCTTCCGCCACGAGTGTGCAGAGGTCCATGTCAATGCTGACGGCCGCATCGTCATCTACAGTGGTGACGACGCCCAATTCGAGTACGTTTATCGATATGTTTCGAAAGACCGTTACGTCACAGGCGACACTGACAGCAATAGCAGGCTGCTGTCCGACGGCGTCTTGTCGGTCGCGCGCTACAACGAAGATGGTACCGGCGTTTGGCTGCCATTGGTTTATGGTCAAGGTCCGCTAACCGCCCAGAACGGGTTCGACGATCAAGGCGATGTTTTGATCGACGCACGTCTCGCGGCGGATCTGCTTAAGGCGACCCCGATGGATCGCCCGGAAGATGTCCAGGTCAACCCGCACACGGGCAAAGTTGTCGTGCTGCTCACCAACAACGAACGTCGCAAGGCGGATACGGTTGATCGCGCCAACCCACGACCCGAAAATCTATTTGGTCACATCATCGAGATGACGCCGTCGAGCGGCGATCATGCCTCCGACACGTTCACCTGGGACGTTCTCATCAAATGCGGTGATCCGCGCATTGCTGCTGTCGGATCACTCTGGAATCCGTCAACCAGCGCACATGGTTGGTTCGGCTCGCCTGACAATGTCACGTTCGACACCGAAGGTCGCATGTGGATCGCCACCGACCAGGGCCGCAACTGGGCACGCACGGGCAAGGCGGATGGTCTCTACCATGTCGAAACCGAAGGCCCCGCGCGCGGGACATCGAAGCTGTTCTTTCAGGTACCGGTCGGCGCAGAGCTCTGCGGCCCTTGCTTTACGCCCGACGGCCAGTCGCTGTTCCTCGCAGTGCAGCACCCCGGTGTCGACGGTGCAAAAGAATACAAGCCTTTCGGTCGCGACCCGACTTTCGAGGACGTGCCCACGCGCTGGCCGGACTTCAAGCCGGACATGCCACCGCGTCCCGCAGTCGTCGCCATCCGACGCACGGGCGGCGGCCGGATCGCCTGAGCCACAAAAATACCAGGTGGGCGTAAGTCTCGCGTCGCTCACCTGCTGTTGGTTGTTTCAATGCGTCGTCGGCAGCCTTGACCAAGTCTGCATTGATGCAAGAGGTGGTCGTCCATCAGAGAAGGTTGCTCGCAACATTTGTCTTCGCGAATACTCGTTAAGCCGCAAAGCATCCCTCTCCGAGCGCAGCCTCGACAATATCAAGAGCGCCATGCATCTCGCTCCTTGATATCGTCAAGGGTGGCGTCAGAGTGAGAATATTCCCCATCGATGTCTTGAGGGACAGACCGCGATCCAAACACCGGTAAAGCACAGCCTCGGCCAGATCGTTCGCTGGCGCCTTACTGTCGCGGTCGTCCACCAGATCGACACCAATCAGCAGGCCACGTCCCCTCACATCTCCAATCGCCGCGCATCGCGATTTCATTTCGAGCAGTCGTTCGAGAGCCATCGCTCCCACTGTCGCAGCGTTCTCAACGAGCCCTTCGTCTTCGATGATCTCTATGGTGGTCAATGCTGCCCGCGCGGTCACTGGGTTCTTCTCATGCGTATAGTGGCCAAACGCCCAATCCGCTCCAACATCCAATTCGGGCCGCGCAATCACAGCCGCAATCGGCAAGATTCCACCACCGAGCGCCTTACCGAGAACGAGTATATCCGGCACCACCTCATCGTGCTCGGAAGCGAACATGCGCCCTGTTTTCCCGAGCCCGGTCGGGATCTCGTCGAAGATGAGTAACGTCCCGTGCCGATCGCATGCTTCCCGCACGAACTTCCAGAAACCAGGTGGCGGCATATAGGAAATCGCGCGCGCAGGCTCAGCAATAACCGCCGCAACGTCACCTTCTCGGCCGAGCACATAGTCGACCATGCGCGCGCACTGTGTGTTGCAAAGGTTTAACCGCGGCGCTCCCTGAGCATCGACGGGATAGCCATACGGGCAGCGATAGCACGCGAATGGCGCGACGTGCGTTGCTCCCGCGACCAGTGGCGCAGCCGGACCCGACCGGAACAAGCTCTCGCCCGACAGCGCACTTGCACCGAAGCCTGCGCCGTGGAACGCATCCCAGAACGACAACGTCTTGTGGCGCCCGGTTGCCGCTCGGGCGAGCTTGACCGCAACTTCTACCGCATCCGATCCGCCGGTCGTAAAAAGCACCTTCGACAAGCTGCCAGGTGCGATCTGGCCGAGCTTCTCGGCGAGTGCCAGCGCGGTATCGCAGGCATAGCGGCGCGGTGCGAAGGGTAACTCATCCATCTGAGCCGCAATGGCGCGCTTCAATCGCGGATGGCCGTAACCAATATGGTGGACGTTGTTGCCGTGAAAATCCATGTAGCGCCGACCGGCGGTATCCTCGATCCAGATGCCCTCGGCCCTGACAATTGCATTGAGACAAGGCGTCGACACCGACTGATGTAAGAACGCTTTCGAATCCGCATCCAGCAGCGCCTTAGCCCGCGCGTCCAAACTCCGCGCCTGCCATTCAGCACGCCGCGAAGTCAGATTGGTATCACTTTCAGAGGCCGATGCCGCTGATGCAGCCTTTGCTGTGACGTTTCCCAACAGATCACGAACTCCCTGGCTTCAGCACGCGAACGCACGCTCTTGCGCTTATTCCGTGAGCGCGCACCTTACCGTAACGCTGTCGCGCCGACATCAAAGTTCCGGTCGGTGAACCCTCAACGCTACAACGCCTATCTCGATGCGCTCGACAAGGCGAACGCCAACGTCAACCCAGACACGGACTTGGCTACCAAAACCTAAACATCACAACGTCTCAGTCCGTCACTGGTTGACCTTTGTCGAGATTGTTGCCGGGAAAGTATTTTTCAAGGCGGACATCAGCGGAACGGGCATGCGCTTCCATGCCTTCAAGGCGCGAAATCCGCGCAGTTGCCAGGGCTACATCTCTGGACCCCTCGCGCGTCATCCGCTGCCACGACAGCGGCTTCATAAACTTGTGCACCGAGAGACCTGCCGAATATCGGCCAGCCGCCTTGGTCGGCAGGATATGGTTCGGTCCAGTCGCCTTGTCACCGTAAGCAACTGTGGTTTCCTCGCCCAGGAACAACGAGCCATAATTCGTCAGGTTGGCCAACCACCAGTCAAGGTCACGTGCTTGAACCTGTAAATGTTCGCAAGCGTATTGATCGGAGATCTGGACGAGTTCTTCGCGCGTGTCAGCAAGCACAACCTCCCCATAGTCACGCCATGCGGCGATCGCAGCATCCCTCGCAGCTGAGGGCAACAATGCGATCAACTCAGGGACACGTAGCATCACGCGTTCGGCCACAGGTCGCGACGTTGACATGATCCAGCCGGGACTCTCGTGGCCGTGTTCAATCTGGCCAACAATATCAGCCGCAACGATCTCAGGATCGGCAGTCTCGTCGCAGATCACGGCGACTTCAGAGGGACCTGCGAAAACATCGATGCCAACTTGGCCAAACAACATCCGTTTGGCTTCGGCGACGAACTTGTTGCCCGGTCCAACGACGACATCTGCCGGCATGCCGGTAAACAGACCGTTGGCCATGGCGGCAATGGCCTGGACGCCACCGAGCGTCATGATCTTATCGGCCCCGGCAACTTTCATGGCGTAAAGCACAAACGGGTGGATGCCGTCACCACGATAGGGTGCGGAACACGCAATCACGGTTTTCACGCCGGCGGCACGGGCCGTCGCAATAGACATGTAGGCCGAAGCAATATGGGCATAGCGGCCAGTCGGGACATAGCAGCCTGCCACATTGATGGGGACCAACTTCTGCCCCGCAACAACGCCAGGCGAGAGTTCGACCTGGAAATCCTTGATGCTGGCGCGCTGTGCTTCGGCGAAGCGCCGCACGCGATCAGTCGCGTAGTCGATGTCGCGCTTCAATAGTGCTGGCAATTCTCGGATCCGCCGCTCAACTTCATCATCTGTGACAAGGATGTCGCCAGACCAGTTGTCCAACTTTCTGGCATAGTCGCAGACCGCCTGCTCGCCACCCATACCAATGACGCGCAACATCTCGGCGACCACGTCACGCGCACCACCGCTCTCCGTTTCCGGTGTCTTGCTGGCACGTTTTAGATAGTGGATTGGCATTGATCGATGGTCCATAGTTGCGGAGTATTCGAGACGCCGGATTTCAGCCCACGAAGCCAATCATGACTGACCTTTTGCGGGGTTGCGACATTTTTCGTCAACCACCATCCGTTTTACTAGATCGTCGGTACGCCCAGAACCTTGGTAGGCCCAGAACCTTGGTAGAGAATGAGCAGCATCAGGCGGTGTCTGCACAATTCCAGGACTCTGCAGCAAGTCACTTAAACCATTCAACCCGCAACCGAACAGTGCAGCGCCATGGCCGTCACCGCTATATCTTCGCCTGATCATCAACTTGTACTGATCTACCAACGAGGTTTGCGGCTGATTGTGAAAATTGACGTCAAGCCGACTTCAAGCTTGGCACAAACCGGCGACACCTGTAGGTCGTCTAAATGCCCCTTCGCCTGCATTCTTCATTGAGGTTCACGCCATGGCCGCAGCAACAAGTCCCTCGCCATTCGCACCTCAAAAATTGCCGGTAATGCCGGTCATCGATGGCGTCCGATTTGCCACGGCCGAAGCCGGCATCAAGTACAAAAACCGCACCGATCTGATGGTCGCGGTCCTTGCTACCGGAACTGTCGCTGCCGGCGTCCTGACCCAATCTAAAACCTGCTCCGCAGCTGTCCTCTGGTGCCGCGAAAGCCTGAAGAGCGGTCAAGGTCGGATCGTCGTCGTCAATTCCGGTAATGCCAACACTTTCACGGGTCAAAAGGGCCGCGCCGCTGTTCAAATGACCGCAGACTTTGCCGCCAGAGCCGTTGGCTGCAAACCGAGTGATGTCTACATCGCCTCAACGGGCGTGATCGGCGAGCCGCTGGATGCCAGCAAGTTTGCGCACCTCCTCGACGGACAAGTCAAAGCTGCTGAAGCCAATCACACTGAAGCCGCCGCCCGTGCCATCATGACCACGGATACCTACCCAAAACTTGCCACTCGGACAGTCAAAATCGGCGCCACCGATGTCCACATCAACGGCTTCTGCAAAGGCGCTGGCATGATTGCCCCCGACATGGCGACGATGCTGTGCTTCGTATTCACCGACGCAGCCATCGCTCAGCCAGTGCTGCAGCATATGCTGGCAGCCTTCACCAAAACCACTTTTAACTGCATGACCGTCGACGGTGACACCTCGACCTCCGATACCTGCCTGCTATTTGCCACCGGAGCAGCTGTCAAACGCGGCCAGTCACCGATTACGGACGCGGCCGACCCTTGCCTCGCAGCCTTCGAGTTGGCTCTGCACGACCTCCTGCGTGATCTCGCCATCCAGGTTGCCAAAGACGGCGAAGGCATTTCAAAATTCGTCACCTTTGAAGTTTCCGGCGCCGAAGACTGGGCGGCGGCACGCAAAATCGCCTTGTCGTGCGCCAATTCGCCAATCCTGAAAACCGCCATCGCTGGTGAAGACCCGAACTGGGGTCGCGTCGTCATGGCTGTCGGAAAATCCGGCGAGGCCGCAGACCGGGACCGACTTTCGATCTGGTTCGGCGATCACATCGTCGCCCGCAACGGCGAACGTGCAGCCGAGTATGTTGAACAAACCGTTGCGGCCTACATGACCGGTCGCGAGATCATCATTCGGGTCGACGTCGGCGTCGGTTCCGGCCGAGCCACGGTGTGGACCTGCGACTTGACCCATGACTACGTCTCGATCAATGCCGACTACCGCAGTTAATCGTTCCGATAGCAATGACGGTAAACCCGCGATTCAGGAAACTCCTGAGCGTCTTTTTAACTTTTCACCGGCACAGTGAGACCAGCAATGATTGGGAACTTGGTTCTTGTTGTTGCAGCCGCCTTGATCGACGCCGATGGTCGAGTGCTACTCGCGCAAAGACCTGAGGGGCGTTCTATGGCGGGCCTCTGGGAGTTTCCAGGTGGAAAAGTCGAGCCGGGTGAAACCCCCGAGGCGGCATTGATCCGGGAACTGCAAGAGGAGCTATCCATTGAAGTCCGACCGAAGTGTCTGGCGCCGTTCACCTTTGCCAGCCACGCTTACGAGACGTTTCACCTGCTGATGCCGCTGTACGTGTGCCGGAACTGGATCGGTGACGTACATGGCAAAGAAGGTCAGAAACTCGCCTGGGTCCGGGCCAACCGGCTCGGTGACTACGCCATGCCGCCCGCAGATGAGCCGCTGCGGACGATGCTTCGAGATTTACTGTAGTGTCGTTAGCAGCGCTGACGGCCAAAAGCGTTCGGGATCGTGACCAATGCCGCGTATCGTTCACAAGTTCCGTTCTTGGCAAACCAAGTGTCGCCTGCTTCTTGTCAACACCGATGGTGCGACGGCAATTGAATACGGCCTTATCGCGGCGCTGATCGCTGTTGCTGTCATCAGCGGCATGTCATCGCTCGGCGGAGCTAATGGCGGCGGCTGGGGCGGCATTGCCAACCGCGTCAGCAACGTCATGAGCTAACCGCAGTCTGCTGTCACGCGCTCGTCAACCCGACGCCACTCGGGACCGCCCTAAAACAACCAAACGCCCGACTTATCCAGCCGGGCGTTCGTCGTCACAGTCAGTCCGGCAGCGGACTTACTTTGTCTCGGCCAAGGCTTCAACAGCCGGTTCCGTCAGCAGCGCACGCGACTGGCCCACCCAGTCATTCTTGTCCATCGCGCCATTCAGCGACAGAAACTCGTCCACGTTTGCCATATCCTCGCCGGAAAACTCAGCAATCTGCGCATATTGCGTCACGTTGATTGCGTTCAACCGCAACGCCAATTCAGCGGAAATGCCGTTGATCTTGGTCAGATCATCGTTCGAGCCTTTTGGCTTCTTGAAGCCCTTGAAGGCGGCATTCAGCTTTTTGGCACGCAGATCGGTACGTTCAAAGATGCGCGCGGCTTTACCGCGACGGCCGCGGAGATAGTACAATTTCGCCCGACGCACGGCACCGCGGCGGACCACTTCGATCTCGGCCACCAACGGAGAATAGACTGGGAATACACGCTCAACGCCTTCGCCATACGAGATCTTGCGAACCGTAAAGCTCTCATTCACGCCAGCGCCCGAACGGGCGATGCAAAGGCCTTCATACGCTTGCAAGCGTGATGCGGATGTCTTTGGCGCAGCGGCCTTTTTCTTCTTGTCTTTCGGGTCAACTTCCGCGGTCTCCTGCACCCGCACCATCACCTTGAGGGTATCGCCAGGGCTGAATTCTGGGACGCGGCGCGTCGCCAGGATTTTATCCATCTGCTCGCGTTCGAGCTGCTGAATGATGTTCATTGATTTTGATCCTTGATTGGACATCATTTTTTGCAGAGGAGACGAAGGCCAGCGCCAAACAGCTTCGGCGCGGCACCGCTCATGCGGCCCGACATGGGCATCCCAAGTCGTTTGGGGACAAGCGTCGATCTAGGGGAAGATGACACACTTGTCGAGTGGCAATGAGTGGATTGCTTGCGCTGCGACAAGGCGCATCAGACGACTTGGCCAACCCAACGCATCTATCCGCAGAGGCGGAAGCTCAGGCCGCCTGTGGCAGCTCATGAAAACCGATTAGCCGCCGCTTTTCCTGATCCCAAAGCGTCAGGCGCACGCATTTCAAGCTTTCCATGATGGTCAGCCGATTGATTGACGACAAAGCCGGCAGCGCGTCCATGCACTCTTGCAGCCGATAATTGGGCACCATGCTGTTCAGGTGGTGGATGTGGTGCAGTCCAATGTTTCCCGTGAACCATTGCAGAACTTTGGGTAACACATAGTAGGACGACCCCTCGACCGCGGCAATGTGAAACTGCCAATCATTGCCCTCCTCCCAATGAGCTCCTTCGAACTGGTGCTGGATGAAAAACAACCAGCCGCCCAATGACGAGGCCACAAACAGGATGGGGATCATGACTTTCAGCAGCACAATTGGACCAACGAACCAAGCTAAACTGCCATAAAACACCGCCGCGACCGCGTTCAACGAAGTCACACTCTTCCAGGCATCGCGACATGACAAGGCATGGAACCAAGGCAACCGTTGCAACACCATAAAGTAAAACGGCACTCCAAAACCGAACAGGAACACTGGATTCCGATAGACCCTGTAGCGCACCCGCTCATACCAAGGCTTCGAAAGATACTCCTCGACGGTCCACGTCTCGATATCACCCACGCCCCGCCGCTCGAGATTGCCGGAATTGGCGTGGTGAAGCGCATGCTCGCTCCGCCAAAGGCCATATGGCGTTAACGTCAACACACTCATGAAACGACCCAGCATGTCATTTGCCACCCGAGATGGCAGAAATGATCCATGCCCGCAATCATGCTGTATAATAAAATAGCGCACCAACAAACCGCCGGCGGGAATGGCCAGCAACAGCGTGGCCCAGAAAGTGTTCTCGGCTAACAAGAACATCAGCACGACGAGCACCAGAAAAGGCACTGTTGTCGTGGCAATCTGAGTGATCGCCCGCGGTGTGGATGCCGCGCGATATTTCGCGCAATGCTGGGCGAATGTCCGCACAGCTGTTTTTGTGTCCTGGATATTCATTTTTGGCTCAGCACGCTCAACAGAGTTTGACGCAACAGTCTGGCAGTCAGCAGCTTGAGCTGCACCGTGGTCCGACAGCACGAAAACCCCCATGATCCGTATGCCGCTCGTTTGGCAACGAGTCGAATGGCGCATAAAGGCTATCACGATGCACAGAAGTTACGCTGTGACCGGATGTCAACAGCTCCGGTTATATTGGCTGACGTAAACGTCATGCCCGCAGCAGCACATCCTTAGCTTCGTTCACTTTTGCGGCCAAAGTATGCGACCCTCCACGGTCAGGGTGCAGTTTCAGCATCAGTTCGCGATGCGCACGGCGGATTTCCGCCTCGGTCGCCCCCGCCCTCAACCCCAGAATGTCCAGCGCCTGAGCCGGTGACATTGCCGCATCGGCAGCCGCTACCCCCTCGGCTGAACCACCGCCCGTCCGCGCCATATCGTCCCGCCATGTCGGGTGAACTCGATCGAGATACGCCTCCAGAACTTGGGCGGATTGCGGGTCCGCAAACTGGCAATCAGACCACAAATGAGCCAGCTCCACAGGTCGCAACGTCTCGATATCACGGCCGGCAAAAAAACCTTTCACGACTGAACCGCGGATCGCGCCGCTATCGTGTTCCAGCTCCAGATCGAGATGCTCAGTCAAGATGCGGGAGGTTGGACGCTGAGCCGCCGACGCTTGATACCACGCAGGCCAAACCACGCGGTGTCCGAGCAACGCCCATAGGCCGAAACCACTCAGAACGGATCCGAACAGCACAGCACCACGAAACAGCGAGACCACGCCGAACAACAGCGCCGCTAAACCCGCAGCCATCTTAAGTTGCCTTGCAATCACACCGGGTTGCGCCACAGACACGCCCCGTGCGGCCATGACACCCAGCAGCAACGCCACCAAACCAAACAGCACGTATTGCATCGACCCAGCCTGCACTATTTCATTTGCGTCAGCAAATGGCGCGCGCTCGCGCTACCGCCACTGAGGCTCAGTTTTTCTAGGGCCTTACGACCACCGGCCGCGTACATCGCAACGGCTGTGAGGAGATCGCGCAGTTGCGACGCCGAGCCATGGTCAAACCTGCAATACGCTCCGCGCGTCAGTCGCGCGATTTCGCGAAAGGCCCGCTCGGCTTGGCCATCGTTACCCTCTTGAAATAAAAACACCGGAACGCCCAACAACGCCAATTCGCCCGCGCGACCACACAGATCGTCGATCTGCTCCTCCATGCAATCGCCGACATAGACGAGCGCCGAAATGCGCCGCACCGCAGTCTCCAGACGCGCATGACTGAGGACCTTACCAATTTGGGTAAAGCCACCTGCGCAACGGACCGTCGTCATCAAGCGCGCCAGTGTGGCGGGATCGGAAACCCACTTCGACGACCGGCATTCTCCCGCCCCGCGAAAATAGATCAGCTGCACATCGAGCGTGCCCACCGTTTTCACCGTGTGGAACATGTCGGCTTGCAGCCCCAAGGCCATATCCCATGTCGGCTGCCGGCTCATCGTCGCATCCATCGCGAACAGCAAACGCCCACGACCAACCCCGGCCGCGGGTGCCATGGCTCGCATCTGCTTGACGAAGTCAGCAACCTCGTGCGCCGTCGCCGCCCCTGCAACCCCGGCTGACTGAGGCCGTGCAACGACCCCGGCGGCGCTTGCGTTGGTTTCAACGTGCACGCCCGGTTCTGAAGTTGACGAGGCTACCGGCTTAGAACCATCAGGCTTTGTCATTCAAGGCTCCCGTAAAGACAGGGCCAACGCCTCAGCTGCTTCACTGATACTCTAGATAGGTCTCGTTTCTGACGCGAACAAGGCCACCTGAGAATTGCACTTCGCCCGGGAATCCGCCAGAACACTGGCAACAAAGCCAACGACCACCGCACCGAGGACAACCTGCCATGGCAGATGCATACATTTTTGATGCCGTTCGCACGCCGCGTGGCCGAGGCAAAGCCGATGGCTCGCTGCATGAAGCCACTGCCCTTCATTTGGCAACCGGCGTGCTCGAAGCCATCCGCGATCGCAACCACTTGGACACGTCACTCGTTGATGACGTTGTCCTCGGTGTTGTCTCGCCGATCGGCGAACAGGGCTCGGTGATCGCGCGCACGGCGGTCCTCAATGCCAATTACGCCGAAACTGTCGCCGGCGTGCAAATCAATCGCTTCTGTGCCTCGGGTCTCGAAGCCGTCAACATGGCTGCTGCGCAAGTCATGTCAGGCCAATCCAATTTTGCCGTCGGCGGCGGTGTCGAAAGCATGAGCCGTGTGCCCATGGGCTCAGACGGCGGCGCCTGGTCCATGGACCCACAGATCGCCATCAAAAGCTACTTTACGCCGCAAGGTATCGGCGCCGATATGATCGCCACCAAATGGGGTTTTTCGCGTGCTGATGTCGACGCCTACGCAGTCGAGAGCCAAAACCGCGCGGCTCACGCCTGGGCGGACCGTCGGTTCAAGAAATCCATCGTGCCAGTCAAAGATCTGATCGGCCAGACCTTGCTCGACCATGACGAGCACATGCGCCCGGACACCACCATGCAATCTCTGGGCAGTCTCAAAGCCGCATTTGCCAAATTGGGCGATGAAGCCGGTTTTGACAATGTCCTATTGCAGCGCTACCCGGAAGTCGAACGCATCAACCACGTCCATCACGCCGGCAATTCGTCGGGCATCGTCGACGGCGCCGCCGCGGTTTTGATTGGCAGCAAGGAAGCTGGCGAGACAGCTGGCCTGAAACCACGTGCACGCATTCGCGCGTTCACCTCGATCGGCTCTGAACCCGGCATCATGTTGACCGGCCCCGAAAAGGTCACCAGCAAATTACTGAAGCGCGCAGGCATGACGGCGTCCGACATCGACCTTTACGAACTCAATGAGGCGTTTGCATCTGTCGTAATGCTGTTCATGAAACTGCTCGAGATTCCGCACGACAAGATCAACGTCAACGGTGGCGCGATCGCAATGGGTCACCCTTTGGGCGCGACCGGCGCGATGATTCTCGGCACACTGCTGGATGAGATGGAACGCCGCGATCTAGCAACCGGTCTTGCGACCCTGTGCGTCGGCGGTGGTATGGGCACAGCGACCATCATTGAGCGACTGTGATCAGGTATGAGTATGATCGTCCTTGGTAAAGTGCATGCATAGGCCATCAGAATGCGCGTCTTCAGTTGGCTCAGAATTGTCGCGGTCGCTCTTGCCATCGCTGTTCAAACAGCGTCGATCTGCCTTGCTCAATCGTCAAGCCGAACCGATCCAGTTCTCGAGGCTGTCCGAACCAGCTTACTCGAGCGGTTGAACACCAGTTCCAGCCCCGTCCGCGCCACGGTGATTGATGCGTCAACCCTGAAAGCCGAAGGCCCAGACAATGCCGAACTGACGATCAGCCTCGACAATCTGGTGGCTGACATCCGCACCAAACCGGAACAGCGCGCAGCTTTGGTTGACCGCTTTGCACGCATGGTCGAGTTGACCATTGGTCGATCGTCAAATCCGACCCGAACTGAAATGTCGAAGTCGCAATTTTCGGCCAGTCTTCGCCCCGTGATCCGGCACAAGGACTACCTGACCGCCACGACCGGAACTGCCGTAAAAGGCTCGGAGTTTGAAATCCTCTGGCGCCCGCTCGTCGGTGATGCCCCATTTTGGTCGCCATCGACAACTCCGAACACATCCAGATGGTGACCCGCGACCGAGCCAAAGCTCATGCGCTCGATGAAACAGCTGTGTTTCAAATCGCGCTGGAAAACCTTGCAGCATTGGCATCCAGCATCGAGATCGCCGTGGCCAATCAATTCCGCGTCGTGGCCGTGTCCGAAGCTTACTACAGTGCCAGCATGATCCTGCTGCCGAACGTGATGGCCAGATTGGAAAGAGACCTTGGCAAAGACTTCATTGTCATTATCCCTGATCGTAACACCCTCATCGCTGCTGCCGCCAAAGACGCGGCATCGATAGTGAGTCTTCAGGCCCACCTCACGAAAGAGCGAAAGTCAACGCCGCTGATACCACATCTGTTGCAGCGTTC
>JAYSUN010000717.1:0-7102 GCA_043719045.1 Hyphomicrobiaceae bacterium
ACCGCGCGCGGGTTTTGCATGATGATGTGCGGCAGGTTGGTGTAGTCGACTTGCCGGCAGAGGATGTCGGGATTGTTGTGGATGAGCTGGTACTGCTTCTGCGAGCCGAGCGCGAAGGTGTAAATGGCCTTGCCGGGGTCGATGGCCTTGCGCGCGCCCGTGATCAGCCCGGCCTCGAATAGCTCGACCATGCCGTCGACCATCATTTCGGTGTGGATGCCGAGGTCTTTGACGCCCGCCTCCTTGAGCATCGAGCAGACCGCATTCGGCATGGCGCCGATGCCGATCTGCAGGCACGAGCCGTCCTCGATCTCGGCGGCGATCAGGGTGGCGATGCGGCGGTCGATCTCGGAGACCGGCGGGTTGATCACCTCCGTGATCGGCGCATGGTCGCCCTCGATGACGTAGTCGACCTCGCTCTCGTGGATGCCGTTGTCGGAGCCGTGGCAGTAGGGCATCGCATTCGACACCTCGACGACGCGGATCGCAGCCTTTGCCATCATGGCGCCGTGGTAGGTGCCGGCACCGCCGAAATTGTAGTAGCCGTTGGCGTCGCGTGGGCAGACTTTCAGGCACGCGACGTCCACCCGCTCGATGAAGCGGCGATAGGTGTCAGGCGCCTCGCCGAAGTTCATTGGAATGTAGGTGGTGCGACCCTTGTCGTGCATGCGCCGGTCGTAGGCGCCAAAGTGCCAGTTGAGCATGCCGAAGGCGCGGCCCTCGGCATCCTCTTCGAGTACGGCACGCGGCTTCATCGAGAGACAGGCACGCACCCTGATCCCTGAGAGCTCGTCGCGACGCTCAGCAAGCGCTTTGTCGAAGGCGTCGGGCTGGCCCATGCCGAAGCCGTAGTCGACCCAGTCTCCGGACTTCACCAAAGCGGCGGCCTCTGCGGGCGAAATGCGACGCGCGCTCCTGCAGCCTATACTCGACGACGTCATGCTTTTCGGACCGTGTTGGTTGGCTGATTTTGTTCGCGATGCGGTGCACTATAGCAAAAGTTCGATCCGGCGCGAATGGCACGTTAGCCTTGAGAAGGTGGTGGTGACCAGCGACACAGCCGCCACGCGTTCGGGGCTGGAGGCAGACGATCGATTACCGTCGCCGTGTCTACGTACTGGTTCGCCACCACCACCGTTGGCTCTACAAGGGCCGTTTCCGGGATTTGGCGGTTCCACAGTGAGATGCGCCGGAAGTTTTCGGCCTTCGACATGTGCAGCATTCCCGGTGTGCGTGCGCGAATGCAACACCAGTGGTTGATTCATCAAAAGCAACAAAATCGATGCTATATTTGAAGCACAATAATCGTGCCGGCGTGTCGGGCCGATCACGCGGCAATGCCGAAAAATAAACCACCATCAACCGGCAGCATTAGGCGCATTTGCAATTTGGCGGTTGTACGCCCTTCCGTTTTCCATGTCGGCATCTGTTACAGGGCGAAAAAAATTGGTGGCCGTGTCCGAACATCGAGATGTGCGCTTTGCCGAAGCTGCCCGCACGCCGATGCAGCTGCACTGACGGACGCTGAATTTGACGTGCAATGGATGCACCGGCAACCCGTTACCGAGAGTGCCACAATCCGGCTCGGCGGAGACGAGACCAAACTCGAATGGGTCACCGATTGTGACGACTGGTCGTTCGCAACCGTGAAGGACGGCCAACTCGACAACGTGCAGCCACGGCGTCGATCTTGAGAACAACACGGTGATGGCAGCCAACTCACTATGGAAGCCGTTTTGTCAGCGTTGGCTTGCGGACGCTGCAGGACCCCATTTTGCTGCAATCCGCGTAGGCACGGGGTGCGAATCCTCTTCGCCAGTTGGCCGAACGGCAATCCGCTCTTGCGGGCCCAGGATTGCGCCGTGACCGACACGAACCGCCATCCTCGCGGTTATATGGTGGTTATATGAGCGCTTAGCTCCTTCGCGGCGGTCGACCAGTACCCTCGATTTTGCTGGGTAAATTTGGTCGGAGCGAGAGGATTCGAACCTCCGACCCCTTGCTCCCGAAGCAAGTGCGCTACCAGGCTGCGCCACGCTCCGCCGGACTGCAAAGGGCGGCCGCATGGACCGCCCCGCGCAACGACGATCCCGAAGGTCGCCGTCACATAACGCCGTCTATACGCATCCGGCCACCAGCCTGCAAGTGGATTTTCGCCCTGTTTTTGCCCTGTCGGCCGTCAGCTAGGGTTTCTTGCCAAAGCGGGCGCGCATCTCGACGCAGGGGTCTCCGCGCTGCGCAGCAGGCGTCACGACGACCACATCCGCTATGGCTACGTCCGGCGGCTGCTCGATCTCTTGGAATTGCACGACGAGAACCGGCACGTCCGGGGCCATAAGTGCCAACGCCGCCGGTGCGCCGCGGTCACGGCGAACGTGGCCGTTACCAGCAAAGACAATGGCACTGCCATGAGCGGAGCGGGCTGCGAGCGCTACTGACGCTAAGTGCGCGTCGCGATAGCGCTGTGCAATGGCCATATTGGAGAACGCTGCTTTCGGCATCAGTCCGCAATGGCTGGCCTCCAGTTCAGTGAGCAGGGCGTCCTGCATCGCTGCGGCCAGCGGTGTCTCAAGATGAAATCCCTGGACCTCGTCACGGGATAGCGCCGCCAAGCCTGAGCGCGCGACCTCACGGACGCGGGCACGTTGCGGCTCGCCGGGAAAGACACGTCCAAAGGCTGGCAGGACCGCCTCGAACAAAGGCTGATACAGTTTCTGATCGGGCCAGCCACCTTCGCCCCATTTCAAGGCCTCGAACACGTGCGCCGAAGTCACCGCAGCTTGGGCGCGCAGGTGATCGAGCGCCGCTGCCTGATCGCGCCGGATCTGCTCGAACACGAAGGCCGTTCGGTCGCCTGCCGCGGTCGCGCTCAGATGCTGAATCAGCAGGCCACGCGCGCTGTGATGGTGGCCATTGTCATGCACCTCGCCAAGTAAGATGACGCCGCCGCGGCCCAGAACATCCACCACGGACGCCACCAGAGATTGGGTTTTACCAGCGCAGATGGCCCCACGCGCCGGATCGGCAAAAGTAGTGCTACTGCCCGCAAAGGTCAGTGCCCGGTCGAGCCGGTCGGACACCGGTTGGCAAGACCAAGCAGCTGCGGCACTCGACATCGGCAGCCCGAGCGCACCGACGATCAATAGCGTGCGGTAATGCCGTGCCGTGTTCAACATGCATCCATCCTCCTGTTTATCGTGATCGCCTTGACGCCCCGCATAGAACCATGGCCATTGCCCGCGACCGACACAATCGGCACAGCAAACGGGACGCCGTCAACATGGCCAAAGCCAAATCTTCAAAATCCAACAACCTCAAGATCGCGGTCATCCCTGGCGACGGTATCGGCCACGAAGTCGTGCCGGAAGGACTTCGGGTGTTAGAGGCCGTTGGTCGCAAATTCAATATTGCCTTTCAGTGGCAGGACTACGACTGGAGCTGCGAGCGCTTCAAGAAACAAGGCGCCATGATGCCCGCTGACGGCCTCGATCAGATCCGCGAAGCCGACGCCATTTTCCTTGGCGCCGTGGGCTTTCCGGGTGTGCCTGATCACGTCTCGTTGTGGGGCCTGTTGATCCCGATCCGGCGCGGCTTTCATCAGTATATCAACCTGCGCCCAGTGCGCCTGTTCCAAGGTGTTGAAAGCCCGTTGGTCGGCCGCAAGCCCGGCGACATCGATTATTGGATCGTGCGCGAGAACAATGAGGGCGAGTATTCGTCCATCGGCGGTCGGATGTTCGAAGGTACGGATCAGGAGGCCGCCATTCAGCAGGCGGTGTTCTCCAAGAAGGGCTGCGAGCGCGTCATGCGGTATGCCTTTGAACTCGCCCGGACGCGCAAACGCAACGAAGTCACCAGCGCCACCAAATCGAACGGTATATCCATCTCCATGCCCTATTGGGATGAGCGCTTTGCGGCCATCGCCAAAGAGTATCCGAAAGCCAAGACGCACCAGTATCACATCGATATTCTGTGTGCCCATCTCGTCCGCAATCCGCAGTGGTTTGACGTTATTGTGGCGTCCAACTTGTTTGGCGACATCCTGTCGGATCTGGGACCTGCCACGACCGGGACGATTGCCATCGCGCCCGGGGGCAACATCAATCCAGAGAAGGACTATCCCTCCATGTTCGAACCCGTGCACGGCTCGGCGCCGGACATCGCTGGCCAAGGCATCGCAAACCCCATCGGCCAGATCTGGTCAGGGGCCATGATGCTCGATCACCTGGGTCATCCCGAGGCGGCGAAAACCATCGAGCGGGCCATTGAGACGGTTTTGGCGGATCCGAAAGTGCGCACTCAAGACATGGGCGGCAAAGCCAGCTGCAAGCAGATGACCGACGCAATTTTGGGCGCGCTGTAGCCGACGTGAGCTGCACCATGACACCGGCCGCAGAGAGTATCGCGCTAGCCGAGGTGCGAGCGGCTGCAACGCTTCGCCAACTTCAACCGACCTGCCGCGCGCCGACTGTTGCCGTCGCATCGGGAGTGGCGTCAGCCAGACGCCTTTTCATATCACGGTCCACCCCGAAGAGTGGGGTGCACAGCATCACCGGCAGCGCCACACTCGACGCGCGCTGCTCTTTTTCTGGCCCGCCTCTGGCAGGTCGACACTTGGGCAATACCGAACCGGAAAAGTTCCGACCAGTCCGGCCGCTGACCGTGTGCCGGCCGGCTCGGGATGACGCGCGTCGGCACGCGCAAACAAGTCAAGACAAGACCGGCGCCTGACGGCACCAGCAACAGAGTCAAAAATTCTGCGCGCCGGTATGAGAATTGTTCAGGCGTCTCGAGCAGACCGGGGTCCTGATGGCGGTCAACGCCGGACCAGCAGCGCTGGCGGAGGCGAGCGCATGATACCGGGCGCTGTCTCGGCCGGCAGACCCGCAGCCGTGCACAAGCAGTTCTGCACATAAGCTGCCAGCGCCGTGTCGACCGTCACGCGCACCTGCTCCCCGTCGAGTTCCAATACCAGACCAACGCCCCAACCTTCGGTCGTCAGGATCGAGCCCGCTGAAAAATGAGCGGTCGAGACATCGTAGGCAATACCTTGTGCAAGCACGTCCACGACATCACGACCGCTCAAGACAAACGTCACCGTCGAACCTGTGATGTCGGCAAGGATCGTGGATGACGCGGCCGGAATCGCAGCTGAGGCCAGCGTCCGAATGCGGCCAGCATCCAAGACCGGCGCACAGATGATTACACGCCGAGGTCCGACCCAGGCCACACGCACGCCGCCGGCACGCGCGATGAATCTTGCAGCCGACGGGACGGGCAGGCCAGCGGCTTGCAATGCAGCGTTTCGCTGAGCGTGGTGGCCGATCAATTCGAAGCGCGCCTCAGGAACAGCCTCAACGATGTCGACATCGTAACGTGAAGCGGTCATGATTTCACCCGTTTGCGGTCACCGTCGTGGAAGACCGGCGCCACCACCTGCATCATAATGATGCGATCATAGACGCGTGCATGCACCGTCTCACCCATACGTGCCCGACCGTTTTGCAACAAGCCGAGCGCAACTACACGCCCCAATGCCGGGCTTGTTACGCACGCCGAAACAAAGCCCTCTTGAGCCGCACGCTCGCCGTTGCATGTCATCGGCGCGCCTTCAGGCACGCTGTCTTGAGGATCGAGCGGCAGCAGCCCGACCAGCTCAGGCCGGACCGGATCGGCCACCCTGCGCAGTTCCATGCTGCGTTTGCCGATAAAGTCCGCTTTCGTTTTCGAGACCATCGCACCGAGGCCAAGATCGATAACATCGGCGGTGCCGTCGACCTCATGGCCGGTCGACAGATAGCCCGCCTCAACGCGGAGAATATGATTGGCCTCCGAGCCGACCGGCGCGATGCCAAAGGGTTCACCTGCCGCGATGATCCGTTGCCACATTGTCACAGCATCGAGTGGCGACGTATTGATCTCAAAGCTGAGCTCACCGGTCCAACTGACGCGGCACACGCGAGTCGGGATATCGCCGAGCTTGCCCTCGCGCAGCGCCATGAAGGGTAAGGCCTGCGGCGTGATATCAAAATCGGGTTGCAATGCTGCAAGCACGTCGCGCGCTTTTGGACCACAGATCGTGGCGTTGGCCCAAGCCGTCGTGACAGGCACCAGCGACACATCGAGATCGGGTCGATGCACGTTGAGTACCATCTCGATGTGTTGATGCACGCGATCTGCAGCCCCGGTCGACGAATGCAGCAGCCACGTCGCGTCGTTCAAACGAAAGGTAACGCCATCATCAAGGATCAGCCCATCCTCGGTGAGCATGATGCCATAGCGCCCACGGCCCGGTTTCAGCGACGCGAAGTCGTTGACATAGAGAAGGTCGAGAAGTTGCGGGACGCTGGCGCCCTTGAGTAAAAACTTGCCAAGCGGCGTGCCATCGTAAACGCCGACCGCCTCACGCACGGTGCGTGCCTCGCGCAGCGCTGCCTGCTGGAAGGTCTCGCCTGCGCGCAGATAGTAGCCCGGGCGCTGCCATCTGAGTCCGGCCTCGTACATCACCGCCCGATTGGCGACGTGCCAGTCGGCCAGCGGCGTTTGCCGCCAAGGATACAATCTGGCACCGCCACGGGTCCCGGCAATGGCGCCGAATTCAACCGGTGCGAAGGGCGGCCGAAATGTAGTGGTCCCGATCCTCGATGGGTCTTGGCCCTTCAATCCCGCGACAAAACCGATGACATTCGTATTGCCAGTCTTGCCCTGGTCAACGCCCATCCCGGCTGTGGTGTAGCGCTTGACCAACTCGATTGAGTCGAAACCCTCCCGCACCGCAAGGCCGAGATCGGCCGTGGTCACGTCATTGGCCAAATCGACGAAGATCTTCGCGTGTCGGTTCCGCGGCGCGACGGCCCAGATACCTCGACCAACGCTGCTCGCTTCATCGGCCACGTGTGGCGGGATCACGTCAGTTGTTCGACCACCGAGTGCAGTGATAATGGCTTGACCCGCAGCCAAACCGTCCGTCAGGCAGGCCGCGGTGCTGTAGTGGCCGTTCGCGGCACCGGCCAGGATGAAACCGCCACCAACCGGCTCAGCCACAAAGGTCGCACGGGTCTCGTCCCACCGCACGAGTGCGTCGCGCGATTGTGACGCCAAA
>JAYSUN010000718.1:0-22349 GCA_043719045.1 Hyphomicrobiaceae bacterium
GGGCGGGGTCTGTTCTGGCATCTACCCGACCGACAGCGCCAAGCAATGCGACTACCTCGTCAACGACAGCGCCACCTCGGTGATATTTGTCGAGGACGATGAGCAGCTCGACAAGGTCCTGCAGATCCGGCCGCATTGCCCCACCCTGCAGAAAATCGTCATTTTCGATATGGAAGGTCTCGCCGACTTTCATGATCCCATGGCCATTTCGTTCGATGATTTCCTGAAGCTCGGCCAAGCCCATATGAAGGGCCGTGAAGGCCTCGTGCAGGATATGCTGGATTGCCGTTCGGCTGAGGATCTGGCGATCCTCGTGTACACCTCCGGCACCACCGGCCCGCCCAAGGGCGCGATGCACTCAAATAAATCTGTTTGCGTTCAGATGAAGCACGCCCGGGATCTGTATCGCACCGAGCCTGGCGATGACCGCTTGTTGTTTCTGCCGCTCTGCCACGTCGCCGAGCGCTTGGGCGGTTACTACACCTCGATTCCGCTCGGGCCGATCATGAACTTTGCCGAGAGCCCGGAGACGGTGCCCGACAATATCCGCGAGGTTCAGCCGCGTGCGTTCCTCGCTGTCCCGCGGGTCTGGGAGAAATTCTATTCCGGCGTCATGATCACCATGCAGGATGCGACGACGCTTGAAAAGTGGGCCTACAAACAAGCCATCTCCTTTGGGTATAAAGTCGCCGACGCCAAACTGGAAGGCCGCAGTCCCGGCCTCGCATTGCGCATAGCCAATGCGGTCGGCCAGCGGCTGGTGTTGAAAAACATTCGCAAAATGATCGGCATCGACCGTTGTCGGATGCTGTTCACGGGCGCAGCCCCCATCGCGCCGGATCTGATCCGTTGGTATCTGGCGCTGGGCACCGAAATGTATGAGGTCTACGGCCAGACCGAGAACTGTGGCGTCGCCACGGCCATGCCGATGGGGAAGATCAAGCTTGGCACCATCGGGACGTCGGTGCCTTGGGGTGAGGTGAAGATATCGCCTGAAGGCGAGATCCTGCTACGGGGCGATTATCTGATGATGGGTTACCTCAACAAACCCGAAAAAACCGCGGAGACCATCGACGCGGACGGTTGGTTGCACACCGGCGATGTCGGCATGGTCGACAATGAGGGTTACGTCAAAATCACCGACCGCATGAAGGATATCATCATCACGGCAGGCGGCAAGAACATCACGCCGTCGGAAATCGAGAACCAGCTGAAATTCTCGCCCTATATCTCTGATGCCGTGGTGATCGGTGACAAGCGCGCGTTCCTGACCTGTCTCGTCATGATCGATCTCGACAACGTCGAGAAGTTTGCCCAGGACAAGAACATCCCATTCACCAACTATGCGTCGCTGTGTCGGGCTCGGGAGGTGCAAGATCTCATCTGGGGTGAGATCGAAAAGGTCAACGCCAACTTCGCCCGCGTCGAGACCATCAAGAAGTTCTTCCTGATCGACACGCAACTGACGGCCGAAGACGAGGAACTGACGCCGACGCTGAAATTGAAGCGCTCGTTCGTGAATACGAAATACCGACAGCAGATCGACGCCATGTATGGCAAGGGCGAGAAGGCGGCTGCATAAATCGCCTCGGCCGTGCGCCGTCAAAACCGCTTCATCAGCCAGATACTGGCAAAGCCCGGTGGAAAGTCTTCGATGCGGGCGAACTCAGCGTAGCCGTGATGGCGATAGAACTCGGGAGCCTGGAAACTGAAGGTACTGAGGTAGATGCCAACACAACCCCGCTCACGCGCAATCGCCTCGGCCCTTTCCAGCAGCCGTGTACCGAAACCCTGGCCACGCAGGGGCTCGCTCAACGCCAGCATATCGACAAAGCACCAGGAACGCGAGGTGTAGCCGACCAGGCCACCGAGGACGGTGCCGCTGGCATCGCGCACGAACAAGCGGATCGGGGCGGAGCCGCTTGTCCCCGCAAAGGCGCTGTTGTAGTCCTGAAGGATGGCCCCCAGCGCCCTGACGGGTTCATCGCCAGCGTCCGCCAGGTCTTCGATTGTCAAACCGGCGGTTGTCTCGGGCGTGGTCATGTGCGGGTACCTCGTCCTTATGGCCGTAACAAAACACACTCAGGACACTCTCAACGATCATCGAATCGCAATCTGCCGACGGAGCGTTCAGGAGATCAATGTCTCGGTATCCCGGAATTTGGATAGCGCTTTCGCGCTGGCCGAATATCCGGGACCTTGACCTATCGCAGCCTTGGCACGATTGTACTGCGCCCAAAGCTGGATAGATCCCGTATATTTTCACCGCGTGACGGTGCTGCAAAAATTCCGGGACAGCGTTGAAGAGTGGCGCACTCGGCGTTGAAAGTCTTCTCAGGCTGCACCAAACCATAACCGCTTCGTCGTTGGCCGCCAGTCCGATCCGCAAATCTGGCCCACTCGTCAACCCCGCGCAGATCGGGCCAACGCCCGTGCGCGGCGGCGCAGATGCGCTGCTGTCGGGGCCCACGCAACCGTGCCGTCTCATACCAGCCCGCAGAAATCTTGTCTCTTTCCTCTCGGGGACTGCGGGCTGGTCTTACGTCACGGTCAGGACGATTTTGCCGATGTGCTGGCTGGTTTCCATGCGGCGATGCGCGTCGGCTGCGTGGGCCAGTGCAAACGTCGAATCCATCACGACCTTGACCCGGCCCGCCGCAATCAATGGCCAGACTTTCGTTTCCAGCTGCTTGGCAAAGCCCGCTTTGATCTCGCGCGTGCGCGGACGCAGCGTCGAGCCGGTCAACGTCAGCCGCTTCATCATGATGCGCGCGATGTTGATCTTGACGTCCATGCCGCCGAGCGTTGCGATCTGGACGATGCGACCCTCGTCGGCGGCAGCGACAATATTGCGGTCGGTATAGTCGCCGCCGACCATGTCGAGGATGACGTTGACACCTTTACCATCGGTCACCTCGCGCGCCACCGCGACAAAGTCCTCGGTCTTGTAGTCGATGGCGCGGTCGGCGCCGAGATCGAGGCAGGCTTGGCACTTGTCGGCAGAGCCAGCGGTTGCAATCACCTTGGCGCCGAAGGCTTTCGCCAATTGAATGGCCGTGGTACCGATGCCGGAGGTGCCGCCGTGGACCATGAACCACTCGCCCGCCTGCAGGCCGCCGCGCTCGAACACGTTGTTCCATACGGTAAAGAACGTTTCCGGTACAGCCGCCGCCTGAGTCATATTCAGACCTAGCGGGATCGGCAGCGCCGCGGTTTCCTCAGCCAGGCAATATTGGGCATAGCCGCCACCATTGACCAGCGCACACAGGGGATCACCGACTTTCCAGCGGCGCACACCGGCACCGATCGCGGCCACGTGTCCGGCTACTTCCAGACCCGGATAGGCCGAATGTCCAGGCGGTGGCGGGTAGGCTCCCATGCGTTGCTGGATATCCGGGCGGTTGACACCGGCGGCTGCCACTCTGATCAGCACCTGGCCCGGGCCTGCAATCGGAGTCGGCACGGTTCCGGGCACCAGGACCTCGGGTCCACCCTTGCCCTCCAATGTGACGGCTGTCATCGTATCCGGGACGTTTGAAACCGCGGCCATGGCGTGCATCCTTTGCGTACTGCATTTGGCGCCGTTGATGCCAAACGCGGCCATGCAATACAAGGCCAATACATGGCTCATCATGCAGGAGACGCAAGATGGATTGGGACCCGCCCAAAACGAAGTCGGCCAAAATCATCACGCTTGGCGAAGATTTGTCCAATCTATCTGTCACGGAGTTGGCCGAACGCGCAGCCCAGTTGCAAATTGAGGCCGCCCGCACCGAGGCGATCGCTGCACAAAAGCGACAGCACAGCTCCGCCGCCGAAGAGCTGTTTGGCAAGACGTCCTGACCGCCGCGTTGGTCGGGTCCATGACTGCTGGTGTATTCACGTCTGGAGGCTTCGTCATGCGCACGCAATCCGAGCGAGCAGACCATTTCAAAGCTCTGCACGACCGACCCGGTGCATTCGTCTTGCCGAACCCCTGGGACGCGGGATCTGCGCGCATTCTTGCGGCAGCCGGTTTTGAGGCGTTGGCGACCACCAGTTTTGGTGCCGCAAACATTCTCGGACGCACCACGATCACGCCGCAACAGATCCTCGACAACTGCCAGCTGATCGTCGATGCGACGGATCTCCCAGTCAATGCCGATCTCGAAAATTGCGGGGCCGATGATCCGAAGACAGCCGCCACTATGATCACCCGTGCCGCCGAAGTCGGTGTTGTCGCGGGTTCAATCGAAGATGCGACCGGTGATCCCGCGCGGCCGATCTACGAATTCTCGCTATCCGTTGAGCGCGTCCATGCAGCCGTTGAAGCCGCGCGGCGGCTGCCATTTCCTTTTCTCTTGACGGCGCGGGCGGAAAATCTTTTGCATGGCCAGCTGGATCTTGATGCACTCATCAGGCGGCTGCAAGCGTTCGAGACCGTTGGTGCGGATGTGCTGTATGCGCCTGGGCTCAAAACGCTGGCTGTGATGCAGACGGTGGTGCAGGCGATCGGCAAGCCGCTCAACGTTGTCATGTCCCACGCAGATACAAGCCTCAGCGTTGCCGATCTGGCCGGGGTTGGCGTCAAGCGCATCAGCGTCGGCGGGTCGCTCTCAAGATACGCGCTGTCGGCTTTGATGCAGGCGGCCGATGAAATGCGCGGCGGTCGTTTTTCCTTTATCGCGAGCGGCGTGTCCGCAGCGAAACTTCGCAACCTCTTCAAAGATCAATCGTGAAGGTGGCCAGATGTACCAGCTGATCAGTGCGACACCGAGCCCCTACGCGCGAAAAGTCCGGATTGCGCTGATCGAGAAGGGCATTCCGTTTGAGTTGCGGACCGAAGTACCGTGGGACATCACCACGATGACGCCGAAGTTCAACCCGCTCGAGAAACTCCCGGTTTTGATCTGCGCCGATGGGTCGTCGGTTTATGAGTCGCGCTTGATCCTGGACTACTTGGAGTTGAAGCATCCGGAGCCTCGGCTTGTGCCTGCTGACACGGACGATTTACTCGCTGCCAAACGTCTGGAGGTGCTCTGCGACGGTGTCTGCGATGCCCTGGTGTTGATGTTCTTTGAAATGCGGCGCGCGCCGGCTGCACAGAGTTCCGAATGGATCGCGCGGCAACGACGCAAGGTCGATGGCGGCGTGCGCGAAATGGCGCGTCTGGTTGGCTCCCGGATGTGGGCAGTCGGCGGCACGTTCTCGCTTGGCGATATCGCAGTGGCGACCGCGCTCGGCTATCTCTCCGTGCGCTGGCCCGACATCGACTGGCGGAGTCAGTATCCGAATTTGGCAGCCTACAGCGCTCGCCTGGAACACCGCGCGTCGTTGGTGGCGACCCGGCCCGTGCCTCAGATCATCACGGACAAAGTCGTGTGAGCGGGATCGGTCTCGATCGCAACGCTGAAGTCTCGATCTCAACGCCTTGAGACCGGCCCTTGGCTCGTCACGCCGTTTCCGAGAGATACGCCATGGCAGACGCCACGCCCGCCGCTTTGTGCGGAATGTGCGCGAGCCCAAGTCCCATTTCACAGCCCGCAATGGTGGCGATCACCGTCAGGTCGTTGGTGTCGCCGAGATGGCCGATGCGGAAGACTTTGCCCGCGACTTTCGACAAGCCGGTGCCAAGCGACATGTCGAACTTATCCAATACGATCTTGCGGAACGTGTCGGCGTTGTGCCCCTCTGGCAGCAGCACCGCGGTCAACACCGGAGATTGATATCTGGCGTCCCGGCACAAGACCTCCAAACCCCAAGCACTGACGGCGCGGCGCGTTGCCTCCGCATGGCGATGATGCCGCGCGAACACCCGTTCGAGACCTTCTTCATGCAGCATATCGATGGCTTCAGCGAGGCCATACAACAGGTTGGTCGCGGGGGTGTAGACGAAGAAGCCGTTTTTGTTGTGCGGCAGCATTTCCTCCCATGACCAGAACATCTTCTGCAGCTTGGCGTCCTTCGCGGCGGCCAGTGCCTTGTCTGAGATGGCGTTGAAGGAAATGCCTGGCGGTAACATCAGGCCCTTCTGCGAACCGGAGATTGACACGTCGACGCCCCATTCGTCGTGGCGGTAATCTGCGGCGGCCAACCCGGATATCGTGTCGACCAGCAAGAGCGCTGGATGCTTGGCTGAATCCATGGCGCGCCGCACCTCGTCGATCCTTGAGGTCGCGCCGGTCGCCGTTTCGTTGTGGACCACACAGACCGCCTTGATGAGATGGCCTTGGTCCTGGAGCAGGCGCCCCTCGATCACTTTGGCATCGACGCCGGTGCGCCAATCCGTGGCGATGACCTCAGCGTCAAGCCCGAGCTTGGTTGCCATGCTGTGCCAAAGGGCTGCGAAATGTCCGGTCTCGTACATGACGATCTTGTCGCCCGGCGACAGCACGTTGACCAAAGCCGCCTCCCAGGCGCCAGTGCCGGACGCGGGAAAAATCACGACCGGATTCTTGGTCTTGAAAATGGTCTTGATGCCGTCGAGTACGCGATGGCCCAACTTCTGAAACTCCGGCCCTCGGTGATCCAGCACAGGCATCGCCATCGCGCGCAAAATCCGATCCGGCACAGGGCTCGGGCCGGGGATCTGCAGGAAATGCCGTCCGGCGCGACGCGGTGCAGTATTGCTGGTGGTCATCGAAGAGGCTCCGAGGGCGGCAGAGGCACGGCTGTTGGAATGCCCCGATTGAGGATCGAGTTATGGCGCGACAACCACGAGGTCAAGCACTTGCTTCAGCCGCAGCACAATGGCACCGCGCCCGCGACAACGCTGGCTTTTGCCGTGGAGTTGGGTGATGCTCAGCCGTAGCCGCCCGTTTCAGTCGGCCTTCAGCTGTTGGCCCAAACGCCCTGCGAGGTCCTGAATGAATTGCCAGGCGACGCGGCCGGACCGCCCCCCGCGCGTGACCTGCCACTCGATGGCCTCGGCCACAAGTTGCGCGTCCTTGATCTTCAGGCCGTGGTGCCCGACGTACCCGCGGACCATGTCGAGATAGTCGTCCTGCGTGCCATTGTGGAAGCCAAGCCAAAGGCCGAACCGATCCGACAGAGAAACTTTTTCTTCGACGGCCTCGGATGGATTGATTGCGGTGGAGCGCTCGTTGTCCACCATATCCCGCGGCATCAGGTGGCGGCGGTTGGAGGTTGCGTAAAACAGCACGTTGTCCGGTCGGCCTTCAATACCGCCTTCAAGCACGGCCTTCAGCGATTTATAGCTGGTGTCGTCCTTGTCGAACGAAAGATCGTCGCAGAACACGATGAAGCGATGCTGGCTCTGGCGCATGTGCGCGAGGCAATGCGGCAGCGATTCAATATCTTCGCGATGCAACTCGACCAGCTTCAGGTCGTGCTTGGCTTTGGCTTTCACCAAGCCTTTACGAACTTCGGCGTGGGCTGCTTTGACCAGCGAGGATTTACCCATCCCGCGTGCGCCCCACAGCAGCGCATTGTTCGCCGACAGACCATTCGCAAAGCGGCGGGTGTTGTCCATCAGTTGATCAGCCGCGCGGTCAATGCTCTTCAACAGGCGCAGTGGTTGACGGTTGATATGCGGCACCGGCACGAAAGCCTCCGGTTGGGCTTGCCAGACAAATGCCTCAGCCAAGTCAAAATCCGGACGCATCGCAGGCTTCGGCGCCATCCGTTCGAGGGCTGCAACCAGTTGATCCAAACGGTCGAGTAGGGCTTGGTCAGAAGACACAGTCTTGACGGTTGACGACATGCAGTTGGCTTTCGAGCAGCGGGGTCTGAAGCCCTTGCTATAGGGAGTGTGTCGCGTGGTGTCATCCGCATGCGACACCTTGTGTGTCGCACAAACCGCGAACATCCACCGGCTCGGATCACGCCTTTGGCAGCGGGTTTGACTGTGATAGTTAGACCTTGAGTCCGCGCCGTCCCCAGGGTGCGCACCACGACACACGCACGGCAATCATAACCGAGTCCCGAATGACCGAACGCAAATCCAGTTTCAGCTACGAGGACATTCTCGCGTGCGGACGCGGCGAACTGTTTGGCCCTGGTAACGCGCAGCTGCCGTTGCCACCGATGTTGATGTTTGAGCGCATCTCACACATTTCGGACACCGGCGGCGCACACGGCAAGGGCCAAGTCGTCGCCGACATGAAGATCAACGGCAACCCTGCGAACGACTGGTTCTTTGCCTGTCACTTCAAGGGCGATCCGGTCATGCCCGGCTGTCTCGGCCTGGATGCCATGTGGCAATTGACTGGCTTCTTCCTCGGTTGGCTCGGTTTACCCGGTCGCGGCCGCGCCTCAGGCGTCGGCGAGGTCAAGTTCATGAAGGAAGTCACAGCCGACATCAAACACCTCGAGTACACCATCGACATCAAGCGGGTGATTGCCCGTAAACTCAAATTGGCCGAGGCGGATGCGAGCCTCAAGGCGGATGGCGAAATTATCTATACCGCAAAAGACTTGCGTGTGCTGCTGAAGCCTGTTGACTGATCGCTATGGCTGCTGCAGCGGCGGGCCGTTGCGCAAACCCTAAAAACTTGTGCACCCCCTGAGGCTCTGCATCGGGCAAGAAGGACCAAAACATGAGACGCGTCGTCGTAACCGGCATGGGTATCGTGTCGTCGATTGGCAACTCGACGCAGGAGGTCTTGGCCTCGTTGCATGACGCCAAATCGGGCATCTCGCGCGCAGAGAAATACGCAGAACTGGGCTTTCGCAGCCAAGTTCACGGGATGCCCGGTGCCGTCGGCGATGCGATCGTCCCGCGCAAACCCAAGCGTTTCATGAACGAGGGCATGGCCTGGAACTACATTGCGATGGATCAGGCGATCCGGGATGCAGGTCTTGAGCCGAGCGACGTCGTCAATGAGCGCACTGGGCTGATCATGGGCTCTGGCGGGCCGTCAACGGTTGCGATCGTGGCCGCAGCTGATACGACGCGCGCCAACAAGAGCCCTAAGAAAATCGGCCCGTTCGAGGTGCCGAAAGCGATGTGCTCCGGTCCGTCCGGCGTAATGGCCACCGCGTTCCAGATCAAAGGCACCAACTATTCGATCACATCGGCTTGTGCGACCAGTGCACATTGCATTGGCAACGCGGCCGAACTCATCCAATTCGGCAAGCAAGACATCATGTTTGCCGGTGGCTGCGAAGAGTTGGATTGGACCTTGTCGTCGTTGTTTGACGCCATGGGCGCGATGTCATCCAAGTTCAATGACCGCCCGAGCACTGCCAGCCGCGCCTTCGACAAGAACCGCGATGGCTTCGTCATTGCCGGTGGTGCTGGTGTCATCGTTCTGGAAGAGTATACCCATGCCAAAGCTCGCGGGGCCAAGATTTATGGCGAGATAGCCGGCTATGGTGCCACCTCGGACGGCTTCGACATGGTGGCACCTTCCGGCGAAGGTGCGGCACGGTGCATGAAGATGGCCATGCAAGGCTTTGACGGCCACGGCACTCCAAGGATCGACTACATCAATCCACACGGCACCGGCACGCCGGTTGGCGACGAGCGCGAGATCAGCGCCATCCGCGCAACCTTTGGCGCAGGCAACATGCCGGCGATCGCCTCGACCAAATCGTTAACCGGTCATTCCCTCGGTGCCATCGGCGTGCAGGAGGCTATTTTCTCGCTGCTGATGTTGAACAACGACTTCATCTGCGAGAGCGCCCATATCGAGGAGCTAGATCCGATGTTCGCAGATGTTCCCATCGTCCGTCAGCGTAAGGACAATGCAAAACTTAACTGTGTCATGTCGAACAGCTTCGGTTTTGGTGGCACAAATGCAAGTTTGGTGTTCAAACGAGCTGATGGTTAATGCTGCATTCTGTGGCGCTGTCGGCTGACAGCGCGGGATGCCATGGCTAAGATTTTGACACTGCTTCGAACGGTACCAGCACCAATGACCACGCAAGATTTCGCAGTTCCCGGTCCCCTATTGAAGGGCAAACGCGGCCTGATCATGGGCGTTGCCAATAATCGCTCCATCGCCTGGGGCATCGCGCGGATCCTTGCCGGTCAAGGTGCCGAACTTGCCTTCACCTATCAAGGCGAAGCTTTCGGTCGTCGCACCATTCCACTGGCTGAATCGCTCGGCGCTAAAATCATTGTGCCCGCAAACGTGCTCGATATCGATAGTGTCGACGCGGCATTCGACACCATCAAACAGGAATGGGGCGGCCTCGATTTCGTCGTCCATGCATTGGCTTATTCTGACCCGAAGGAACTCGCGGGTCGCTACGCCGACACCACGCGCGAGAACTTCGTCAATTCAATGATCATCTCGTGCTTCTCGTTCACCGAAGTCGCAAAACGCGCCGCGGCGATGATGCCAAATGGCGGCTCGATGATTACCCTGTCGTTTGCCGGCGCCACCCGTTGGGTCCCCAGCTACAACGTCATGGGCGTTGCCAAGGCGGCCCTTGAAGCTTCGGTGCGTTATCTCGCAGCGGATCTCGGTCCCCAAGGCATCCGCGTCAATGCTCTGTCGGCCGGCCCGATGCGGACACTGTCCGGCGCAGGCGTCACGGATGCGCGCACGATCTTTAATTACCAGGAGGCCCATTCGCCACTGCGTCGCACACCGCATCTCGATGAAGTCGGCGGGTCGGCTTTGTATCTTCTGTCTGGGCTTTCAGGCGCGGTCACGGGCGAAGTGCACTTCGTCGACTGTGGTTACAATGTCGTGGCCATGCCATCGCTCAGCGCGCTGAAGGCCGGCGAAGGTGCCGCCAAAAAGCCTGATGCGGCTGAGTAGTCACTGAAGGTTTTCGGCGCGTTAGCGGGGTGATGGCTCCGGTCTTGCTTGGTCTGGGGATATGGCTGGCGAAACGGCATACGTGCCGCCAGCGCGCAGCCGAGCTTGTGCCGTAACAGGACATTCCATGAAGACCGCGACCCACGAACCGATCCTGCTATCCGCTTATGCGCCGCCGCCGTATCTGATCGACAGTGTGCGCTTGGATGTCGTGCTGCATCCGACCGCGTCACGCGTGACATCGAAACTCAAACTGCGTCCCAATCCGTCTGCCAAATCCAAACGCAACAGAACTCTGGTTCTTGACGGCGAGCAGATCACGTTGGTGTCGCTGCAGCTGAATGGCGCGGCGCTTGCGGCGAAGGACTATACGGTATCGCCGACAGCTCTGACGATCCACCGCGTTCCCGATGCAGCCTTCAACCTCGACGTGGTCACGACCTGCAGCCCGAAGGACAACACCGCTCTCTCCGGTCTGTATCTCTCGCGCGGCATTTATACGACCCAGTGCGAGGCCCAGGGTTTCCGCCGCATCACCTATTTCCTCGACCGTCCGGACGTACTTGCAACTTACATCGTGCGGGTTGAGGCCGACATCAATGAGGCCGGCGTGTTGCTCGCCAACGGCAATCCGGTTGAGCGCGGCACGCTCGATGGCGGCAAGCGTCACTACGCCATCTGGAAAGACCCACACCCCAAGCCCTGCTATCTGTTCGCGCTCGTCGGTGGCAATTTGTCGTCCGTTGCCGCGTCCTTCCAGACCATGTCCGGCCGCAATGTTGATCTGCGCATCTATGTCGAGCCCGGCAAGGATAAGCGCTGTGCGTGGGCGATGGACTGCCTGAAACGCTCGATGCTCTGGGACGAGCAGAAGTTCGGGCGCGAATATGATCTCGACGTCTTCAACATCGTCGCCGTGTCAGACTTCAACATGGGGGCGATGGAGAATAAGGGTCTGAACATCTTCAATGATCGCCTCGTACTGGCAAGTCCGGAGACCGCGACGGATCAAAACTATGCCGACATCGAGCGCGTCATCGCCCACGAATACTTTCACAATTGGACCGGCAACCGCATCACCTGTCGCGACTGGTTTCAGCTGTGCCTGAAGGAGGGTCTCACCGTCTATCGTGATCAGGAATTTTCAGCCGACACGCGCTCGCGCACGGTGCAGCGGATCGCGGACGTGCGCAATTTGAAGGGTCGGCAGTTTCCTGAGGACGGGGGCCCGTTGGCTCATCCGGTGCGTCCGGACCGCTACATCGAGATCAATAATTTCTACACGGCCACTGTCTACGAAAAGGGTGCCGAACTCGTCCGCATGCTGGCGACCCTGCTCGGCCCCGAGCGGTTCCGTGCCGGTATGGATCTGTACTTTGACCGGCACGACGGCGAAGCGGCCACGATCGAGCAGTTCCTTGTGTGTTTTGCTGATGTCTCGAAGCGCGATCTCGGTCAGTTCATGACTTGGTATCAACAGGCCGGCACGCCCGAACTGGTCTGCACATTTACCCACGACGCGAAGAAGCAGACGGCGGATTTGATGATCGAACAGGTGCTGTTGCCAACACCTGCGCAGCCACGCAAGAAGCCGTTGCACATCCCGTTGCGGATCGGTCTGATCGGTGCCGATGGTCGAGATCTTCCGCTCGCCAAACTCAGCAACGAGGTGCGCGCGGACGGCGTTGTGGAACTCACCGGACGGCGCCAGAGCTTTCGCTTCAATGGCATTGCCACACGCCCCGTGCCGTCATTGCTGCGGGGCTTTTCAGCTCCCGTCAACATGATGTTGAATACCAGTGACGCCGATCTCGCGTTTCAAATGGCACATGACAGCGATCTCTACAATCGGTGGCAGGCGACGCAGGATTACGCGGCCCGGATTCTGGTGGCCGCGGTGAAAGCCGTGCGGGCCGGTGAGCGCGTGGCCAAGCCGACCGCGTTCATCGCAGCACTGGCAAGGACCGCTGGCGACAACAAACTTGAGCCGGCCTATCGTGCCCAGATCTTGACGCTGCCAAGCCAGGGCGACATCGCACGCATCATCGGCCACGATGTTGATCCCGCCGCAATCCACAAGGCGGTGACCGGTCTGTCGAAAGCAGTAGGGTCGGCACTCGGCGAAACTCTGCTGGCGATTTACGACAGCGCCGAAGTCAAAGGCCGCTATTCACCTGAGGCCAAATTCGCCGGCCGCCGGGCGCTACGCAATCGCGCCATGGCCCTGTTGTTTGCGCGCGGCAAAGCTGAGGATGTCGCCCGTGTGGCGCAACATTTTGCCGGCGCACGCAACGCGACCGATGAAATCCAGGCGCTGGCGCAGTTGTCGATGGCCGCCGGTCCGGCACGAGCTGAGGCGCTGGCGCGGTTCTATGACCGTTGGCACGGCGACCATCTCGTCATCGACCACTGGTTCGGGCTGCAAGCCGCCTCACCGCAATCGAGCGCGCTTGCGACCGTCCGGAAGTTGACGCAGCACAAGCTGTTTTCGATGACCAATCCAAACAAAGTGCGGTCGTTGCTGATGACCTTCGCGAGTTCAAACCCGGTCAACTTCAATCGCCCGGATGGGGCCGGTTATGCTTTCGTCGCGGAACGGGTTCGCGAACTCGACGGCATCAATCCGCAGGTCGCAGCCCGGCTTGCGGGAGCGTTCCGGTCCTGGCGCTCACTCGAGCCCGAGCGCCGTCGGATGGCAAAACGGACGTTGAGCGCCCTTCTGAAAGTCAAGCCGCTTTCGCGCGACGTGGCTGAAATTGTCGGCAAGATCCTCGAATGATTGCAGTGCGCTCTTAGCCGCGAAACTCCTTGATATCGGGCTTTGAGCCCCATTCGCAGAAACCCTTCGGATCGAATGGTAGCTGGCGTTCGCGGTAGAGCAATTCGTCAGCAATCGAGCGGACCCCAGACGAGTATTCGAAGACCATGCCGTCGGGGCCTTCGAAGTACAGAAAGCGTGCCGATGATGTCGGATGGCGTCCCGGCCCGAACACCATCGGGACCTTCCGGTCGCGCAGGAAATGATACGACCGCATGATGTCGTCACCGGTTTCGACCTGATGATTGATGTGCTGGATGCCGGCGCGGTTGGTGGGGAACAGGGCAATGGTGTGATGCACCTCATCGATCCGGAGCAGTGCTGCATCACCAATCCGGTCGCTGACGCGGGCGTTACAGACTTGCGTCCAGAAGGCTTCATCGCGGATCGGATCTGTGGTGCACAGACCAATATGGCTGAAGCCCGTGATGCCCGCGTCACGTTCGCCGTGATAGCGTTGGCTGGATTGGGCGGGACGCCAGACCAGTTCAATGCGGTTGCCGGTTGGATCGTTGAAGGCGATGAAGGCGCTGACTTGGCGCAGGTCGGAGTCCGCAGCCGTGCCGACGTGGACGGCATGACCGAGGCGCTCGAGCTCGCAAGCCGCCAGCGACAAATCGGCTTGCGTGTCGACTTGAAAGCCAACGCTTTGCGCCTCTGGTGACGCATCGACGTAACAGAGTGTGTGCGCGCGTGCGTCGGACTTGAAATAGACAGCGCCCTTGGTTCGGTCGGCGATTTCGAGCCCGAGACATGCCGTTGCGAAGCGCGTCGCCCCTTCCAGGTCGCGCGTGCCCAACCGAACATAACTCACATCCCGCAGCTTGATCATGGCTTAAGCTTTCTTCGGGTCTGTGCCGTCCAGGAACTCAGGGATTGTGCAGTCGCTCCCCCACGCACAGCTACCTGCCCGGCCGGTTCCAAACTGCCGCGGGCGATGCGTGTCGGCAAGCGTGTCAGCTTCAGCGACGAAACTGAAGTAGCAACCTTCTGGTCCCGGAAACGTCAGGAACAGCTGGCCGGATGTTGGCCGCCTTCCCGGGCCATGTGCCGGACGGATCTGGTTCGCCTGCAGAGCATAGCTGTTGCGCATCAACAAATCGACGCTCTCAACGTCGTATTCGACGGCGAGAATGCCGAGCTGGTTCGAGACATGCAGCGCCAGACGATGGTGCATCTGATCGAACTGAAGATAGGCGGATCGGCCTGCCCAATCACTGACCCGAGCGTTGAAGACGGTGGTCCAAAGCTGCTCGTCCAATAGGTGCGCGGTGGTCCAGCGCGACCGCCGCCAGCCCCCTGACGCCAGCATCGCGGCTCGGGAAGAATCGCCATCCCGAATTCAGTGGACGCACCACCAGCTCGATACGATTGCCACTGTGGTCCCGGAACCAAAGACAGTCCTTGACCTTTCGCGCGGCACAATCGGCGGCCGTGCCACGCCCCGTGTGCAGGCCGCGTGCCGCCAACGCGAGTGCGGCCGCGTCCAGGTTGTCGCGCGTGCGAACTTCGAAACCGACGGCGGTCTCAGTCGCAGCGCCAGCCACGAATGCCAACGTGTGATCGCGCATGTCGGACCGAAACGTCGCCAGCGCATCGGTGCGATCGATGGCCTCAAGGCCCAAAATGCGTGCAGCAAAATCTGCGGCGCCGGCCAAGTCGCGCGTGCCGATCCGGACGTAACGCAATTGCTCGATTTCAATCACGTCAACCTCTCCGGGCATCGCGTCGCTTCGCCGAAATCCGCATGCTCAAGGTTTCGCTTTCCGCCGCTGCAACACATTGTAAATTTGCGGCGCCATGATCGCGACGCATGCCAGCGCCAGCAGCGTCGCCGACAACGGTCGCGTCAACAGGACGCTGATGTCGCCCTGACTGATGGTCATGGCTTGGCGGAAATTCTGCTCAGCCAATGGTCCGAGTATCATGCCGATGATGACCGGCGCCGTCGGGAAATCAAAGCGTCGCATCAGGAAACCGATCAGCCCCACCACGTACAGCAAGATCAGATCAACGTAGGACTGACTGATGCCATAGGTTCCGATGGTCGCAAACATCAAGATGCCGCCATACAACAGGGGTTCCGGAATTTTCAGCATCTTCACCCACAGCGCGATCATCGGCAGGTTAAGGACCAGCAGCATGACGTTGCCGATGTAGAGGCTTGCGATCAGACCCCAGACCAGTGCCGGTTGTTGCGTCAGCAAAAGCGGTCCGGGCGTAATGCCGTAGCTGGTGAAGGCCGACAGCATGATGGCAGCTGTCGCCGACGTGGGCAGGCCGAGTGCCAGCATCGGCACGAGTACGCCAGCCGCCGACGCGTTGTTGGCCGCTTCCGGACCCGCCACGCCTTCGATCGCGCCATGACCAAATTCCTCTGGTTTGGTCGACAGCTTTTTCTCCAGGTAATACGACAGGAACGTCGGGATCTCAGCGCCACCCGCGGGCATGGCCCCAATTGGAAAGCCGATCAACGAGCCGCGCAGCCACGGCTTCCAGGAGCGTGCCCAATCCTCGCGTGTCATCCACAGCGAGTCCTTGACCTCCAGAACTTCGCCGCTGGTATTCTTGTTTTTCTGGGCCGCGAGATACAGTGTTTCGCCGACTGCAAACAAACCAACCGCGACCACGATGACGTTGATGCCGTCTGACAATTCCTGCACGCCAAACCAGAAACGCGGCTGTCCCGTCTGCAGATCGATACCGATCAAGCCGAAGAATATGCCCAGCGCCAACGCGGTTAGTCCGCGGACTGCTGAATTTCCCAACACCGCCGACACCGTCACAAAACAGAGGATCATCAGCGAGAAGTATTCAGCCGGCCCAAACTTCAGAGCGAACTTCACGACCGGTTCGGCGAGAAATGTAATGCCGATGGTGCCGATCGTGCCGGCGACAAACGAGCCGATCGCAGCGGTCGCCAAAGCCGCACCCGCGCGGCCTTTCTTGGCCATCTTGTTGCCCTCCATCGCCGTCACGATAGTGGCACTTTCGCCCGGCGTGTTGAGCAGGATCGATGTGGTCGATCCGCCATACATCGCGCCGTAGTAAATGCCTGCGAACAAGATAAACGCCGCGGTCGCATCGACTTTGTAGGTCAGCGGCAACAGCAGCGCGATGGTCAACGCCGGACCGATCCCAGGCAGCACGCCAATCGCTGTACCGACGGTGACGCCGACGAGGCACCACAGCAGATTGATCGGCGTCAGCGCGATGGCGAATCCGGCCGCGAGTTGTGAAAGCGTGTCCATCAGAAGAGCCTCCCAAGCAGGCTCTCGACGATGCCCACGCCGATTTTATAGCCAAGCACGCGGTCAAAACCGACGTAAGAGACGATCGCCAATGTCAGGCCGATGGCTGCGTCGCGCAGCGGTTGCGTCGACAAAAACGCACGAGCCGTGCAGACAAACAGCAACGTACCCGCAATAATAAATCCAGCCGTGTCGATCAGCAGCACATTGAGCAGGAGGCCTGCAAGCAACCAACTGAGCGTCACCCAATCGGTGTCACCGCCCTCATCGTGTGGCCAGCCGCCGCGCAAACCCTGGAGTGTCAACAGCGCGCCCATTACCGTAAGCATGACCGTTGAAAGCCACGGAAACACGCGTGGGCCGACCCGAGCGTAGATCGCGTTCTCTGGAATAACGGAGGTTTGCCAGCCGACGATCGCTGCGAGGACCAAAACGCCGATGCCAATGGCCGTATCCTGCCAGACCGGTTTGAACATGTCAGCCTCCCCCAATGGCGGTGGTTAAGGCGCACCGCTCGCCCAACACTAGACCGCTCAGTCCAGTGGGTCGATGCTTTTGCGCCGAGTTCCTTCACTTGCTCTGCCCCATCCGACATGCCCCTCGCCGATCACGGATTGGGGCGCACCGCTCACGTTGACATACAACATTATCGACCTGACAGATCCTTGGTCCTGAGTGCCGGGCCACTTGCTTTGAGTAACAGGGACAACTGGCCAGCTACTCCTATCAGGCGCTCCGCTTCTGGTCGTCTCGCCGTGTGGACCGGCGAACAAAGGCCCAGGCGCCCGCTCGCATGACCTTTACTCCCAGGCCGAAGCCCTGCATGCGCAAAGCTTCTCACACAAACCCAACCCCCGCTAGCTGGGACAACTCCCAGGGGGTGTTCGGGTGTCGGACGCGAAAAATATCAAACCGCGATCGGCTTCGATGTCCGATAATTCTTCCGCATCGCAATTTCACGGGCAATGTCATCCAGCGCGCGGTGCGCGGCGGCCTCGCCGCAGGCGATCAACTCATCGGCTTTGTGAAAGTCGAACAGACCGAAGTCACCGATCCGCGGGCTGATCACCGCGTCTGGGGGGTCGCCTGCCAAGCGCGAGCGTGCGATCCGATCTTGGACGATGTTGAAGGCTTCCAGCATGACAGTCGAAAAGCCCGGGCCATTGCCAGGTTCACCGAAGACCTGACGCTGAATCATCTTTTTGAGGACGCGGCCGTTGCGGACGATCACATTCGATTGAACTTCAACCTCGCTGCCGGGCGAAACTTCTGCAACTTCGGTCAGCGCCAATTCGGGCGTGTCGTAGTTGTGCAGCGGTGCCATCGACCCGCGGCCGCTCATGTCGGCGTTGAGGTTGACGGCGATGACGTAGCGGGCGCCAAGCGCGCGCGCGACCGAGACCGGTACCGGATTGACGAGAGCGCCGTCGAACAGCCAGCGGCCATTCAGCTCCACCGGCTTGAAGATGCCGGGGAGCGCGTACGAGGCACGCATGGCGTCGGTCAGTTTACCGCGCGACAACCAGATTTCATGGCCAGTGCCGAGTTCTGTTGCAACAGCGATGTAGCGCTTGGTGAGTTGCTCGATTTCGATGCCACGCAGTTTTACGTCGAGGCGATCGCAAAGGCGTTGGCCATTGATCAGCCCCGAGCCCGAGAAGTTGAAATCGAGAAAGCCCAGCACTTTGCGACGGGTCAAGCCGCGCGCAAAATCTTCGAGTTCGTCCAATTCCTGAGCCACATAACAGCCACCGACAACCGCGCCCATCGACGTGCCCGCGATGATGTCGGGGTGAATGCCGGCCTTGGCCAGGGTTCGAAGGACACCGATGTGTGACCAACCGCGTGCGGCGCCGCCACCCAGTGCAAGACCAATTTTGTAATCAGACGACATCAGGCCCGCCTCCGCCAAGGGGCATTGCAACGTCAGATCGCCACCTCAATGCGGCGCCGTGAAGACAATGGGCCTGCAAGTCCCGCGCCACTCGTCAAAGTTGCAATCAGGCTAGCCCCCACCTTCCCACTGAGGACGGGCAAGGCATCGCCACGACAACAGGGTACGCTCAATGGGTTAAGCCCGCCCTACAGGTTGGGTAAGAAAGTCTTAATGGCCCAGCCGCGGTTAGGCCGAAACCACATCATTCAGAACAACAACTGAACAGCATTGCAATAACTTTGCGTCACATCAGGGCGCAATCAACGCGTCGGGGGCAGTGACGCTTCGGTTTCGGCTTGAAGCACGCCGTTGACAATGGCGCGGGCCAGTTGCTCGGCCATGCAGCGGTGGCCATTGTCATTCAAATGCAGGTTGTCGGAAGTGAGATAAAACTGATCCCCACGAGCGTGGGATAACTCACGCATCGCGTCAAAACGGTCAACCAGGAGCACCCGGGCTTCGCGCGCAATCTCAGCGACGGCAGTCACGGTTTCGAAGTAAAATGCGTCCTTGGTCAATTCGTCACTGTATTGAGGATCGACCAGCACGACATCGAATTTGTTGTCCCGGAGCCAAGCTAACGTCCGGCGCAAACAGGTCTTGAAGGTGTCGAGGTCGACGTGGCGGATGGCATCGTTGGTGCCGACTTGCCAAAGCACCAGATCAGGTTTGGTCTCCTCGATCGATTGCTTCATGCGGGCGGACTGACCTTCAGCGACTTCGCCAGACATGCCCTTGCCGATGACTGTGAAATCCAGCCCGTCGAATGTGCGCTCAAGATTGGTTTCGAGCTTCGAAATATAGGCATGTGCGGGTGCCGAGGCCCCGACACCTGCCGTCGACGAGGAGCCGATGGCCAGAACCCTTGGTTCACGGTTCTCTCGAATCGCACGGCGCAATCCACGCAATGGCCGGCGGAACTGATCCCCGGCGATTTTAACGGTTTTGCAGTCCGTCGAGAATTGCGGGGGTTGGGTTGGGAAGTTAATGGGTGCGAGATTGGCGGTGACCCGATCAACCACGTCCTGCTGTGCGTGCGCAACTCCGCACACGTTGGCCGCGATCAACAGTGCGACGAGAGCCCCAGCGAGCGCGCGCATCATGGACAAGTCCGGTGTTGAAAATCCCCAGTGAGCTCCAGACTAAGTCTTATGCAAGAAATGTCAAATGGTCTCACCGCTGGTATCCCTAACAAACCGTTTCTGCTGGTTGCATCCGTTGACAGGTGTGGCAGCGGCGCGTCAGAAGGCTCGACGGCCAGCACTGCCGCCAAGTATAAGCGCCCAAGGGTTTGCCAATGACGTCATCGATGAGTCCAACGATCAGCCAACTCCAGCCTGTCATTGAAGCCGCCTGGGAAAAACGCGATGGCCTGACGCCAACGATCCAGGGCGAGGTGCGCGACGCCGTTGATACCACGTTGAACCTACTCGACAGCGGTAAGTTGCGGGTAGCAGAAAAGACTGCGGGCACGAAACCGACCGAAGGCTGGGTCGTCCATCAATGGGCCAAGAAAGCCGTTCTTTTATCGTTCCGTTTGCAGGATAATGCGCCGATACCGTTTGGCGCAGGGGCGACGGCCTATGGTTATGACAAAGTTGCGTTGAAATATGCCGATTGGCATGCTGCCGACTTTCAAGCCGCAGGTTTCCGAGCGGTGCCGGGCGCCGTAGTGCGCAAGTCGGCACACATTGCCAAGGGCGTCGTCTTGATGCCGTCGTTCGTCAACCTCGGCGCATACGTTGACAGCGGCACGATGGTCGACACCTGGGCAACCGTCGGCTCCTGTGCTCAAATCGGCAAGAATGTGCACTTGTCCGGCGGCGTCGGCATTGGCGGCGTTTTGGAACCATTGCAAGCCAACCCGACCATTATTGAAGACAACTGCTTCATCGGCGCACGTTCGGAAGTGGTCGAAGGCGTTATTGTCGGTGAAGGCTCGGTGTTGTCGATGGGTGTGTTCATCAGTGCGTCGACCAAGATCGTCGACCGCCAGACCGGTCAAATCCATGTCGGCAAAGTCCCGCCCTATTCGGTGGTCGTGTCCGGCTCACTGCCGGGCAAAAACCTTCCGGGCGAGAATTGGGGCCCGTCGCTTTACTGCGCCGTCATCGTCAAAACCGTTGATGCCCAGACCCGTTCCAAAACCGGCATCAACGAACTGCTGCGCGATTGACGAGATTCACCGTGTTGCGACAAGCTAGTGTGGCGTCGCGCCTTGGTTGATCGGTGTTCCGGCTCGACTGGTATCAACCAAGGCGCGATGAACGCCACACTCAGCCAATGATCTTGCTCGTGGCCCTATTGTCGCGCCAAAATTGAAAGAAGTCGCGGCCATTCAGCAATTTTGGCGCGACGGGCCACGAGTGCCCAGCGGCCAGACCACGCCGCGGGCTCGGCGCTGCGACGGCGGCGTCATCGATCGAGCGAGGCATCTTCAACGAGCAATGCGACGAGCTCGGGATAGCTGATGCCGCGATGTTGCGCCAATTCTGGCACCAGCGACGTCGAAGTCATGCCGGGCTGCGTATTGATTTCCAGGAAGATCAAGTCGCCTTTGGTTTCATCCCAGCGGAAATCGCAGCGTGAGACACCGCGGCAACCGAGCGCGTCGTGGGCGGCCATCGTGTGCCGTTGGACAGCATCTCGAACCGAGGCAGGAATCATCGCTGGCAGAATATGCTTTGAACCACCCGGCGCATACTTGGCTTCATAGTCATAGAAAGCTAAATGACCGGCCGCCACGATGTCGATCACCTCACTCGGCGCACCCAATATGGTCGCGCAGGTCAGTTCGCGCCCGGGAATGTACCGCTCGATCATCAGGTGACGCTCACGCGTCAACGGCACCGTCTTGATCGTCTCCGGTGGCCGGTTGGCGCCGGCTTGAACGATAATCACGCCGACGGATGAGCCTTCCGCGATCGGCTTGGCAACATAGGGTGGCGTCAGAACGTGATCCGCCAAAGCCACTTCGGGTGTGACATGGCGTGCCTCAGCCACCGGCACACCTGCCTGGGCGACAATGCGCTTCGTGACGGCCTTGTCCATGGCCATTGCCGAGGCACGCACTCCCGAATGCGTATACGGGATGCCCAGGATCTCCAAAACCCCTTGCATGCAGCCATCTTCGCCCCAGCGGCCATGCAGCGCATTGAAGCAAACTTCGGGTTTGAGTTTTCCCAGTACGACTGCAATGTCGCGACCAACATCGACCGGTGTCACTGTATAGCCGGCAACCTCGAGAGCGGCCGCGCAATTCTCACCCGACCAAAGCGAGACCTCCCGCTCGGCCGACCATCCGCCCATCAACAGCGCCACATGTTGGTACTTGCGAGAGCTTGGCATGCTGGATCCTCGAAGGGTACGGCTCATCTACTCACAAGAATAGGCTGGTACTCACAAGAATAGGGCTGGTACTCACAAGAATAGGGCTGGCTCGCCCGAAGAGGCAAAATTGCGGGTTATGCGCTGGAGGTGGTTTTGAGGTGCTCGATGCAGAGGGCCCGCAGATCCTTCAAGTCACGCAACGTCCGTTCGATGTCCGCGCGTTTCTCCTGCAACTCAACCATGTGAGCGTCGACCTTTTCAAGCACCAGGCGCGCCTGCGCCACCTGGCTCGGATCAGCGTC
>JAYSUN010000719.1:0-2568 GCA_043719045.1 Hyphomicrobiaceae bacterium
TTGGCCGACGCATTGACGCGTTCCATGTCCTGCAAGGGAACGGGATCCATCATGTCGATTTCACCCGACAGCAGTGCTGCCACGCGGGTCGCGTCCGACTTGATAGTCTGAAAGATGACTTCGGTCAGATTGTGAACAGGTTTGCCCCACCATGCGGTGTTTGGCTTGAACACAGTCTTGACGCCTGGCTCGTGGCTTTCAACTTTGAACGGGCCGGTGCCGTTGGCCTTGAGTGCGAACGGAGACAGCGAAGTCGCTTTCGGTGATTGGGCGTTGGTGGCGCCGTTCGCCTCAGCCCACTTCTTCGAGAACATATACCAAGTGTCCCACTCCGCGTGCAGAATCGGGTTGGGCGACTTCAAGATGAAATCGACAGTGTGATCGTCGACTTTGACGGCGGTGACGTCCGCGGGCACGCGGCTCTTGAGCTGGCTGTCGGGTGAACGCAGCCGTTCCAGTGAAAACAGCACGTCGTCCGCGTTGAAGTCCTCGCCGCCGTGGAATTTTACGCCCTTGCGAAGGAAGAACCGCCACTTCAGCGGATCGATGATTTCCCACTTTTCCGCAAGGCTGCCGATGATCTTGAGTTCTTTGTCGCGCTTGGTCAGTGCTTCCATGACGTTGCCGAGCGCGCCCAACGTAAACGTCTCGTTCAGCGTGTACGGGTCGAGCGCATTGAGATCGCCCTGGAAGGCATATTTGAAGGTTTTGGCGTCTGCTGAGCCCATGCTTGCTGACAAGACGGCTGAGATCGCCAACGCACTCGCGAGCGCCGCGCGTTTGAAGGACATTGTTTCCACTCCCATAACTGGTCCGGCTGACTTCGACGCCAGCTTGAATTCAGATATAGGCTGTAATTGCTCGTGTGGTCCAGAGGCCGCGCGGACGGAGGCAACGCAAATCGATTGGGCTCATACGCCTTGGCGAACTTCAGCGCTGCTGCAACCGTGGTGACGTTCGGCAATGCTTCGGAGTCACAGCCACGGCCGTTCCGTTTTGGCTTTGGCTTCGTAACTATCGATCTTGGCACCCTTGGCCAGGGTCAGGCCGATGTTGTCGAGTCCGTTGAGGAGGCAATGCTTGCGATAGGCGTCCATCTCGAATGTGATGACGCCGCCGTCGGGCCCGCGGATTTCCTGGGCCTCAAGATCAATCGACAACGTGGCGTTGGCGCCGCGGTTGGCGTCGTCCATCAGCTTTTCCAGCTGCTCCGGCGTGACCTTGATCGGCAGGATGCCGTTCTGGAAGCAGTTGTTGTAAAATATGTCCGCAAAATCAGTTGAGATCACGCACTTGATGCCGAAATCCAATAGTGCCCAAGGTGCGTGTTCGCGCGACGATCCGCAGCCGAAATTGTCGCCAGCCACCAGGATCTGCGCCCGCCGGTAGGCCGGTTTGTTGAGAACGAAATCCGGGTTCTCTTTGCCGGTGTCATCGTAGCGGAGTTCTGAGAACAAATGTTTGCCAAGGCCCGTGCGCTTGATGGTTTTCAGGAACTGTTTCGGGATGATCGCATCGGTGTCGATGTTGATCATCGGCAGTGGTGCCGCAACGGCGGTCAGCTTGTTGAACTTGTCCATGGCGGGTCCTTGACGGCGTCGGCGGGATTGGATTGACAGAAGCGCTAACCCAGGTCGCGGCGTGGGGCAAGGGTCGAAGCATTGTCACGCTTGTCTCATAACCGCGCGCGGAAGTTCGACTCTGCCGCTGGTGCCGTCAGGCGCCGGTCTTGTCTGTCTTGCGCGTGCCGGCCGGCTCGCGGTCAGCGGCAGGACCGGTCAGAACTTTGCCGCTTCGGGATCACGGCATTCTTCCGTTGGTCGCACGGTGTGCCTTGACAGGCGTCATCCGGCATCGCCGTATCATGGACATGCCACTCACGAAATATGCGTCGCCCGTCAACAGCAAAGTGGGCGCGCCAAGGGAGAGAGCCATGTTGCGACCCAGTTTAAGAATACCAACCCTTGTGTTAGCCGCCGCAACGGCCTTGTGCGGTGCTGCTCGCGCGCAGGACACTTGCAAGAACCGCGGCCAGCTTGAGGCCATTTACTGCGATGCCGACAACGACCTCGTCGCTGACGTGCCGACCGATCCAGCTAAGTGGAAAGACCCATCGGCCTTGATCTGGGCCTACACCCCGGTCGAAGATCCCGCAGTTTATGCCAATGTTTTCAAGCCGTTCACAGATCACTTGACGCAGTGTGTCGGCAAACGGATCGTATATTACCCGGTGCAATCGAACGCCGCCGAGATTGAAGCCATGCGTTCGGGCCGTTTGCATTTCGCGGGCTTTTCAACGGGCCCAACGGGTTTCGCGGTGAACCTGGCAGGTGCCATTCCGTTCGCAGCCAAAGGCGTCGGTGATCAGGTGCGCGGCTACAACTTGTTGGCCGTCGTCAAAGCCTCCAGCCCATTCCAGAAACTTGAGGATCTGAAGGGCAAGAAAGTCGCGCACACTTCGCCGTCATCGAATTCGGGCAACCTTGCGCCGCGTGTTCTGTTCCCAGATCTCGGACTGAAACCGGACACGGACTACAAGCCGCTGATGTCCGGTGGACATGATAAGTC
>JAYSUN010000720.1:0-7089 GCA_043719045.1 Hyphomicrobiaceae bacterium
GATCTCTTTGGCCGCATGATCCATGGCGAAACGTGAGACTTGTGTCGTAATCGGCAAGCGTTCGGCTTCATACCCATCCAAGATCGACACCGGCGCCCAGCCTGCCAGATGTGCTGCCAACAACCATGCCAGATTGGCCGCATCCGCAATCCCCGCATTCATGCCGTAACCGGCATAGGGCACCCAGATGTGCGCGGCATCACCTGCGATGAAGAGGCGCCGATCGCGGAACTTGCTCGCAACCAGACGCCGCCCGATCCAGTCCTCCTTGGACAGGATTTCATACTGAAATCCGGCATCGACACCGAGGATCGTCCGCAGCGCCCAATCCCGATCAACACTGTCGAACTCGGTCTCGTCCGGGCGCAGATAGTTGTGGACCAGCCAACGTTCGGTGCCATCAATCGCGTAGACATTACCGGCCCTGCGCGGATTGAGCGAGAACGTAGCCCACGCACGGTCATGGTACTGGCGCTTGATCAATTCCGGCGCGCGAATATAGGTCGATTGCACACGTTGAATGACGGCGTCGCCGGTGAACTCAGCGCCAATGGCCTTGCGCACCATCGAGCGGCCGCCGTCACAGCCAACGAGATATTCTGCATCGATGCGTTGCGTTGTGCCACGATCGAGATCACGCACATCAGCTGAAACGCCGGCTTCAGTTTGCGCAATCGCCGTCACTTCATGGCGGTTCAGTATAGTCAAGCGCGCCTGGGACGCCGCATGGGCGACAAGGATCGGCTCCAGAAAAATCTGGTTGATGCGGTGTGGTGGCTCGGGCGTCGGCCAATGACCGTCGGGACCGCTGCGATCGGTGAAACGATCCCGGCGGCATGGGATTTTGATGCGTGTCAATTCACGCCCCGTGAATGTCGTCCGGTAGCTGATGTCATTGGGATAGTCAGCGGGCAAGCCGGCATTGCGGAGCTTTTGCGCAACGCCAAGCCGCCGGAAGATCTCCATGGATCTGGCGGCGACGTGGTTACATTTTGGCTCCGGTATAGCGCCATGAGCACGCTGCTCGACCAGCACGACATCGATCCCGCGCCGAGCGAGGTCCATGGCCAGCACGAGACCGACCGGCCCAGCGCCAACGACAAGGACGGAAGTGGCTCGGCTCTTATGCATTCAGGTCGCTTTCGCGTTTGCAACGGACAGATCTATACTAGGCTGGATGAACCCTGCGGGCAGCACGCAGCGTTGTGAGGTTAAGTAGTTACCATGCATAAGAGTTTCGTCACACGTCGCATCGTTTTGAGTGTTGCCGCGGCAATCACATGCACGTCTGCAGTGGCGCAACAACCCAGCCAGGCGTCTTGGCCAAATCGGCCCATCACCTTTGTCGTACCGTATCCGGCGGGCGGGACCACAGATCTGCTGGCGCGCTTAATCGCTGAGCATTGGACCGCAGACTTGAAACTGACATTTGCCGTCGAGAACCGGCCGGGAGCTGCAACCGCGCTTGGTGCAACACAAGTCGCAAAAGCCGCGCCGGATGGGCACACGCTGCTGATGGCGACGAGCACGACACTCGCGATCAACAAACATCTTTATAAGAAGCTCGGCTATGATCCGATTGCTGATTTTGCACCGGTCGCGAGGCTCGCTGGCGTGCCGTTCGCATTGATCGTCAATCCAACTGTGCCCGCGAAAGACCTGAAAGAGTTCATTCAACTTGCCAAGGCCAAACCAGGCGCGCTCACCTACGCCTCACCTGGCAACGGCTCGCCCCATCATCTCGCAACCGAAATGCTCAAGGCCATGGCCGGCTTGGATATCAAGCATGTGACCTATCGCGGCAGCGTGCCCGCGATGAATGACATCGTTGGTGGTCATGTGCCTGTCATGTTCATGGATCTTGCACCGGCTATTCCATTGATTAAAGGGGGACAGTTGCGTGCCCTCGCGGTTTCGACACCACGGCGGCTCGCCGTTTTTCCAGACCTGCCAACGGTCGCTGAATCTGGCCTTGCCGGCTTCGAAGCCGTCGCTTGGCAAGGTGTCGTCGCACCTGCTGGACTGCCGGACGACATCAAAAACCGCCTCGCTGAATCAGCTAAAGCTTTCCTCAACCACGATGCCAATCGGCAAAAGCTGCTGAACCTCAGCATCGAGCCACTTGAGCCGCTAACGCCTGAAGCTTTTGCGGCGTACATCACAGCCGAGTTGGCTCGTTGGGGACACATCGTGCAGGCCGCAGGCATTGTCATAGAATGAGGCCGGAGCGCTCCTCATGACATGCGCGCTGTCTCGGACAAGCGCCCGATCAGGCGCTGAAGTGGGATATCATCTGGATGCAGCAGTTGCAGGTCAAAGAGGCGTTCACGCTTGGCAGCCGAGCCGGTCTGCTCGAGCGCCGCACGCCAATTCGCACGGTCCAGCTCCGACATGGCCTCCGGCCAAAGACTAAACACCTGCTGGGGCTCGTCTCGACCGCGGATGTTATAGAGGCCGAGCGGTTGCAAGAGATCGGCGGGCAGTTGCGCTGCTGCGCCCGGGCCGATGGCAATGGAAGTGCCAAGCTCTTTGTTAGCCGCCTCCAAACGCGCCGCGGCATTCACCGCGTTACCATGCGCGGTGTAGTCGAGTTTCCGTGCCCCGCCGACGTCACCCACGATCGCCGGGCCGGTTTCAATGCCGATGCGGGTTCTGCCGAAGCGCAGATCCCAGGCCAGATCCTCGTTGCAGAAACGGACGGCAAAGACCTCAATGTCTTGTGCGCAAGCCAATGCCACGCGTGAATGATCTGCCAAATCGAACGGCGCATTGAAGATGGCATGAACAGCATCACCGACAATTTTGTCGACGAGCCCACCATGCTCGACGACAATCCGAATGACGCCATCGAAGTACGCGTCGAGCAAAGCGATCAGCTGGTGCGGCTCGGCCCGGTCGGTCAGGGCGGTGAAGCCTTCGACGTCGGTGAACAACGCGGTGATGGTGCGGACCTCACCTTGCAGTTTGAGCGAGTTCGGATGGTCGATGATCTGGCGTACGACGGCAGGGGCCAAGTGTTGTTCAAACCGCTGACGGATTGCGGTTTCGCGACGGGAGGTCGCGGCGGCCAGAACCAGGGCTGACAAGATGAACGCGAAGGCTGCGACAGCTGGAACCAAAAGCGGGTCAAGCAACCAGCGTCCGGTCATCAGCGCCGTGGCGACTGCCGTAAGCCAAACGCCAACCACCCCAGTGGTTGCGACGGCGGCGCGCCAGGGTGCGAGGCTGGTGCCAAAAAGTGCCGCAGCCACAGCCGCGGCGACCATTGCCAGGCTTTCCAAAATGCCGATCGCTGCAGGGCGCAGCGGCACGTAACCGCGAGCGAGTTGGTCGACAGCATCAGCATGCAACTGAACCGTCGGGGCTAGGTCACCCGTCGGCAACGGGCGCAGCCCACCTGATTCAGGCGCTGAGCTGCCAATGATGACGATCTTACCGGCGATGGCGCTTGCCACACCTGGTGCGCCCGAAAGAACGTCAGCTGCACTGAGCGTGCGCCTGGGCCAAGTTGCTGGATCAGGGGGCAACAAGCGCAGCATCGCGTCGGCGTCGAGCGGCAGGTGCGTGCTCCCAATCTCGACACGCCGCGGACGATCCTGAACGGCAATGAGTGGCACCTGGCGAGCGGCGCGTAACAGTTCGAGTGCCAGCCCGGGCACAGCGCGGTTGCCGGCGATCACCAACATCGGGACACGCCGAATACTGCCATCCGCTTCGCCGGCCAGGACCAAAGCCCCGATGCCAGCAGCCGCATCGGCGAGCTCGGCAGGCGGCCCGACGTAGCCGGGTTCCTGCCAGAGGGAGGCGGCATCAAAGGCGCCGCGAATGAGGACTGGACGTCCAAGCCCGCCATCGGTTTCCCGTCCCGGGTCGAGCGCCAGACCAAGGATCACCGGGGCAACGCCTAACGCAGCCTTCAGGGCCGCTTCACCATCTGGAAGGCTTGCCGCCAGTTCAGCGAGTGCTGGATGGTTAACCTGCCGCGCCAGTTTACGCGCGAGTGCCGCGGGTGATTGCTCGTCGGCGCCATCAAGCAAGATGTCGAGGCCAATGACTGTCGGCTTGTGTTTGGCGGTCATCGTGACCAGGGCCGCAAACCGATCCCGGCCCCATGGCCACTGACCGGTCTGTTCCAAGGTCGCGCGATCAATATCGATGACGACAACAGGCGACGCCTGCGTGGTGCGTCCATGGACCCAGATCAGGCTATCGAATGTGCGTTCCCGAAGGCTTCCATACCACGTCGCCAGCGGAGCCAATAAACCAACGCCAACCGCAACACATGCAATTGCAAGGGCGCGGGCAAGAGGGGATCGGGTCAGTAAACCCAAGATACTGACGAGCTTGGCGACGGTCATATCAACGTCTACCCCCTCGTTGCTAAGACGCTGGAACCATCGTCCTGAACAGACAAGCAAGCCCGGTGGCTTGCAGGCCCAAACGCACGAACACCCCGCTCTTGCAAGCGGGGTGCCGGATCCCTGACGGGAGCACTCAGATCATCAAACAGGTTACTCGCGGTTGCCCATGATGTTCAGCAGCGAGGTGAACATGTTGATGAAATCGAGGTAGAGGTTCAGCGCGCCCATGATGGCGCCCTTGGCCAGCATCGTCGCATCGTGTGCGATCTCGTAGTAGCCGTCCTTGATCTGCTGGGTGTCATAAGCGGTCAGACCAGCAAAAATAAGGACGCCAATGCAGGAGATCACCCATGACATCATCGGCGATTGCAAGAACAGGTTGACCAAGCTTGCAATGATCAGACCGATCAAACCCATGAACAGGAACGTGCCCCAACCCGACAGGTCTTTTTTGGTCGTGTAGCCGTACAGCGACAGCATGCCGAAGGTGGCGGCAGTGATGAAGAACACCTTCGTGATCGACTGGCCGGTGAAGCGGATGAAGATCGACGACAACGACGCGCCCATCACGGCTGCAAACAGCCAGAACGCGATCTGAGCACTGGCGACGCTCATCTTATGAATGCGGAAGGCGAGGAAGAAGCTGAACGCGAGCGGCGCCAGCATCAGCACCCAAACCAGCGGTGATGCAAACAGCACCTTCCCGATCGGTGTGAAGAACATGCCACGTGACAGCGCGCGCACGCCCTGTGCAGCCAGCGCTGGGTCGGTCGTCACCGCCAGCGAGAACACGAGATATGAGACCAAGCCCGTCAGCGCGATGCCGGCGGCCATGTAGTTATACACGCCAAGCATGTACGACCGGAGACCCTGGTCGACCGAAGCTTGCGAATCGGGCCGGGCAACGGACCCGCCCTGCGCCAGCCAATTGTTGCTATCAGCCATAGTTCGTGACCTTCCCTGAAGATTGGCCTTGATGGGCGGCCAAGTGATATTTGTTCGGTCAGCGCACACACTTTGCAGCAATGCGCAACCGTCTCTATTGATATGGGAACTGATCGGACAAAATCAAGTCGCCCAAATCGAGACGTAGCGCAGACTGCCTGAAGTTGATGGCTTGATCAAGACTATCGTCGTGTGACAAGCGGCAGTCCCCTGAAATTCCGATCACCGGGTTCATTTAACCTTGACCGTTGGTTACGAAACAGCGGTGGTAACCGCAACTGGACCCGGTTCAGCCACGCTTTCAGCCCCAATGCGACACTGGACGGCTAACCGCTGCCCCTGACGCAAGTCGCCCGACTATGCTAGCCGGTCTGCGTCTGCATGGGCAGGCAGCAGGACCCTTGAGATACCATGAACGTTCTCCTTATCGGCTCCGGTGGGCGCGAACATGCGCTGGCATGGGCGATCGCGGCGTCGCCCCTCCTCAACAAGTTGTTTTGTGCTCCTGGAAACGCGGGCATCGCAGACTTAGCCGCCTGCATCAACCTGGATGTCAGCCGCCACGTCGACGTCGTCGCATTTTGCCAACAGCACGCCATCGGCTTCGTCGTGGTCGGGCCTGAAGGACCGTTGGTCGCGGGCCTGGTCGACGATCTCGCGGCCGCTGGCATCAAAGCCTTTGGTCCCAGCAGATTGGCCGCCCAACTCGAGGGCTCCAAGGGCTTCACAAAAGATCTCTGCGCCGAATTCGGGATTCCGACCGCAGCCTATCAACGGTTCACGTCGGTTGGCCCGGCCAAGGCGTATTTGCGCGCCAACACTCGTTTGCCGATCGTGATAAAAGCGGATGGTCTCGCTGCCGGCAAAGGCGTGGTCATTGCGGAGACAGCCGCGGACGCGGAAGCCGCAGCCGATGCGTGTTTTGCCGGCGCTTTCGGTGCCGCCGGAGCTGAGGTGGTCGTCGAAGAATTCATGACCGGCGAGGAAGCGAGCTTCTTTGCCCTCTGTGATGGCCGCCATGTATTGCCGCTGGCAACCGCCCAGGATCACAAGCGCGTCGGGGATGGCGATGTCGGGCCGAACACGGGTGGCATGGGGGCATATTCACCTGCCCCTGTCATGACGCCCGCTATGATCGAGCGCACCATGACTGAAATCATCCGGCCAACCGTCGCTGGCATGGCCAAACGCGGCATGCCGTTCAAAGGGGTGCTGTTTGCCGGCCTGATGATCACCGATACGGGGCCCAGATTAATCGAATTCAACACCCGCTTCGGCGATCCCGAAACCCAGGTGCTGATGCCGCGTTTGAAGTCGGACATCTTGACTGCGTTACTTGCCTCGGCGGACGGGGCGCTGAAGAATTTCGATCTGCGCTGGCGTGAAGACGTGACGTTGACTGTGGTCATGGCAGCCAATGGCTATCCTGGCCGCTATGACAAAGGCAGCGAGATCCGCGGGCTTGCAGCCGCGGCTGCCATGCCCGGGGTCGAGATCTTTCATGCTGGCACCGAGTTGCGAGCCGGCCGGATTTGCGCCAACGGTGGCCGCGTTTTGAACATCACGGCGACCGGCAAATCCGTCACCGAAGCCCAATCACGCGCCTATGCTGCGATCGACAAAATTGACTGGCCGGAAGGTTTCTGTCGTCGCGATATCGGCTGGCGTGCGATTGGGCGATCGCAATAGCATGGGGGCGTGACGGCATCAGGACTTGTCGATAAAGTCAGATTTTTCGAGAAGGACATCCAATGACCCATGGCACTCCTGATAGTGGCGAACC
>JAYSUN010000073.1:0-19664 GCA_043719045.1 Hyphomicrobiaceae bacterium
GTTCAAAGCGTGCCAGTCGCGTCGGCCTGCGATCCAGGATCGGATCGACTTCAATCTGAAACGCCGTCGCATCATAGCCGGCCGCAGGTTTTTCGAAGGCATCGATATCAGACTTCAATCGGGGATCACGATCCGTGTCGGCGTCGCCATCGCGATTGCCGGCTGCGGTTTCACCGACGGGTAACTGGCCGTCCTGCTGCTCAGGTCGCTCAATACCAGCCAGCGGTTCGCCATCGATGTTGCGGCGCTCCTGGGCGCGCTTTGGGTCGTCGCCATCCAGCGGTTCAGCCTCGGGATCGATCGGTTGACCATCCTCACCGACGCGCGCCACGCTGAGCGCAGGGCCCGGCGCTGTATCGTCGGCATCGGCTGCGACCTCAGTCGGACGCACTCGGCGTTGTGGCTCGACTTTACGCTGCGGCAACGACGTCACATTCGTCACGGTCGATTGTGCTTGCGCGGGGGTGGACTGCAAGACAATCCCGGCCAACGCTGCTGCGATGAAGCCGACCGAAAACCAGATGATATGCCGCTGACTGAGCACAGGGACGTCCTTGTTGGGTCGAGATATCACGACACACGCAACCGACGCACACAGACACTACCGCGGAGCTTATCGCCTGCATCTTAATGGACCCTTTCGCCGCGATGCATTTTGAACCAAGGCTCGGGCACGATTGACAGTTGCGCGCGCAACGTTCGACATTTGTTCGTCGCAATTGCGTGTTGAACATTCGGGCATCGCGCACGTTTACGCTTCACTAACCTATCCTGGTTGAAGGTGAGGCCTGAAAGTACGCTTCACAAGTGACCGGCATTCCGCAAGAGTGCACGGGTTCCTGTTGCGTTTGGTTGGGGTCGACAATGGTTGCGCGTTTGAAGTCTGTGCCGAAGGCGCTGCCGATCAACCATATCTTGCTGGGCGATTGTCTGGCTCATCTCAGGGCAATGCCTGACGCCTGCGTCGATCTCGTGTTTGCAGATCCACCCTACAATCTACAACTGGCAGGGGATCTCTTGCGCCCAAATAATACGACCGTCGACGGCGTCGATCAGGCTTGGGACAAATTTGCGTCGTTTACGGATTATGATCGCTTCTCCCGCGCGTGGCTCGCTGAGGCCCAACGCGTCTTGAAACCCAACGGCGCGTTGTGGGTCATCGGCTCCTATCACAATGTCTTCCGTCTCGGTGTCGCGTTACAGGATCTGGGCTTCTGGATTCAAAACGACATCATCTGGCGCAAGACCAATCCGATGCCGAACTTTCGCGGCAAGCGTTTTACCAACGCGCATGAGACCTTGATCTGGGCGGCTCGCGATCAAAAAGCTCGTCCGACATTCAACTATGAGGCCATGAAAGCCTTCAACGATGACGTCCAAATGCGTTCGGATTGGCTGATCCCGTTGTGCACCGGGCCCGAGCGGCTGAAGGGTGGTGATGGTCGCAAAGCCCATCCAACGCAAAAACCGGAAGGCCTGCTGCATCGCGTGTTGCTCGCCACAACCAACCCCGGCGACATCGTGCTCGACCCGTTCTTCGGCACTGGCACGACGGGCGCCGTCGCCAAGCGCTTAGGCCGCAATTTCATCGGCATTGAACGCGATCCCGACTATGCCGCGGCTGCCAAACAACGCATTGAACAGGTGACGACTTGTAACGCAACAACCCTTGAGACACAGCGTTCGAAACGCTCGGAACCGCGCGTCCCGTTCGGTGCCATCATCGAGCTGCGCTTGCTGGAGCCCGGCGTGAAACTCTGGGACGAGAAAGGCCGCATCTGGGCCGAGGTCAAAGCCGATGGGAGCCTCACGCTGACAGCCAAGTCATTCGCTCATCCGCAGGCGCGCTTGCCGGTCGGCGACAAGCCTGGTCTCGCCGCGGCACGCAGCGTGAAACGGGCTCAAGCCACAACTACAATCGCTGAACCTGCAACACAACAAGGCTCAATTCACCGGATGGGCGCTGCAGCCCAGGGCGCCGCCGCTTGCAATGGCTGGACGTATTGGCATTTTGAATCTGATGGTCAATTGAAGCCAATCGATCTGCTTCGCGCCCAAGCGCGCAAACAACTTGGTCTTGACGGCGTCCGCGAGGCGGCCGAATAAACCATGCCGACGATCCTGGGGATCGGAGACACAGATGACCGCATCAAGCTTCCCTGGAAAAATCGGCCAGACCGTCAGAGACTCGACACCTTGGTGGCCTAAATCGCCCGTGCCTCCCGCGGGCGCGCCTAACATTCTTGTCGTTCTCTTCGATGATGTGGGCTTTTCCGATTTCGGCTGTTACGGCTCGCCAGTCAAAACCCCGACCATCGACAACCTCGCGACCGAAGGCTTGCGCTACACCGGCTTTCACACGACGGCCATGTGCTCGACCACGCGCGCAGCACTCCTGACCGGACGCAATCACCACGCTGTCGGCATGGGCTGTCTGGCCAATTTCGACTCAGGTTTTCCCGGCTACCGCGGCAAGATTTCTCGTGACGCTGGAACCATTGCCGAGATTCTGAAACCACAGACCTATCGAAGTTACATGGTCGGCAAGTGGCACGTCACGCCGCTCACCGAGACAGGCGCGACTGGACCCTTTGATGGCTGGCCACTTGGCCGCGGTTTTGACCGATTTTACGGCTTTATGGATGCGGAAACCGACCAGTACGCGCCGGAACTTGTGGCAGACAATACGCCTATTGCGCCACCTGGAAACTTCAACACCGGCTATCATCTGACCGAGGATTTGGTCGATCAGTCGATCAGGTTCATTGCCGACCACATCGCCGACAGGCCGGAGACACCCTGGCTGACGTGGCTCGCGCTCGGCGCCTGTCATGCCCCACATCAGGCCCCGCGCGATCTCATCCTGTCGTATGATCGCATCTTCGCCGCGGGTTGGGATGTCGAGCGCGAGCAGCGCTTGAAAAAACAAATTGAGCTTGGCCTGGTGCCACCTGACACCCGCATGCCCGCGCGCAATGACGGCGTGCAGGCCTGGGCCACGCACACGCCTGCTGAACAGAAACTGTTTACGCGATTGCAGTCGGCATATGCGGCAATGCTCGATCATGCCGATCAACATCTCGCCCGGTTGATGGCGTTTATCGAACGCGCCGGGGTGCGCGACAACACCATGGTCATCGTGCTGTCTGACAATGGCGCCAGCCAGGAGGGCGGACCGCGCGGCATGGTCAATGCGATGGGGCCGTTCAACTTCAAACCCGAGCCAATGGACGAGAAACTCGCCCGCATTGATGACATCGGCGGGCCGAACACACATGCGAATTTTCCGCACGGGTGGGCGATGGCAGCAAATACGCCGCTGCGCCGCTACAAGCAAAACACACATGGCGGCGGTATTCGGGATCCACTCGTCATCTCATGGCCACGGGGCATCGCGGCACGTGGTGAGTTGCGGCACCCGTTTTGTCACGCCAGTGATTTGCTGCCGACATTGCTGGATGTCATCGGGATCGCACCGCCAACTCTGGTCAATGGCTTGCTGCAACGGCCACTCGATGGCGTCAGCTTCGCGCCCAGTTTGGCTGACCCGAATGTGCCGTCGCGTGCGAAAGCGCAACACTTTGAGATGTTCGGTCATCGTGGTTTGTGGCTCGACGGCTGGAAGGCCGTCGCCTTTCACGCGCCGGGAACTTCGTTTGAAGCCGATCGCTGGGAGTTGTTTCATCTCGATGCGGATTTTTCTGAGACAACGGATCTGGCCGGGAGCGAACCCGACAAGATCAAAACTCTGATCGCGCAATGGTGGACCGAAGCGGAGCGCAATCAGGTCTTGCCCTTGGATGATCGCTTCGGTGAACGTTTCGCTGCAAACGCGGCACGTGTGCAGGGGCTGCGCAAACACTTTGTCTTTCACAAGGGCGTCGGGCACGTGCCGACCGATGTTGCGCCCGACGTGCGCAGTCGGAGCTACTCCATTGAGGCGCATGCGGACATTCCCGTTGGCGGCGCGGAAGGCATCTTGATTGCACATGGCGATGCCACCTCGGGCTACGCGCTCTATGTGCAGGACAACCGCCTCGTCCATGTCATCAACATCGGCTCCACATTGCTCACTTTCACATCGACCCAACCGGTTCCAACCGGCAGTGTGACGCTGGGTGTCCGCTGCCGCCGTTTGAGCCGCGAAATCCCACCCAAAATGGGCACGGGTGCGGGCCGCTCAGCTTTTACGCTGCTGATCAATGGTGAAGCGGCGGGCAGCGTCGAAACACACTTGGGCTTCGTCAATTTCGTGTCATGGTCGGGCCTTGATATCGGCTTGAGCCGCAGCAGCCCGGTCGGCGACTACACCGCACCATTTGCGTTTACCGGTCGGCTCACCAAAGTCGAGGTGCATATGGATGATGATCAAGCGCTCGACAACGATGGGCTTGCAACGGCCGAAATTGCGCGCCAATAGGTGGCGGGTGACGTCCCGGATTGAGTGATGTATGGGGGCAGGTCGACGACCCCGTCACACAGCTGGAGCCTGCCATGTCAAACACCGCCATCCATCCTGCGGGCGCAAAACCGCTCGGGCCCTATTCACCCGGCATCGGCGCCGGCGACTACGTCTTCATCTCCGGCCAGATCCCGATCGATGCAGCCGGTGACATCGTACCCGGTGACATCGAGGCGCAGGCGGAGCAAGTCTTCAAGAACCTCAAATCCGTGCTCGACGCGGCACACCTGACCTTTGCCCATGTTGTCAAAGCCACGGTGTTCATGACCGATCTCGGCGAGTTCTCGCGCATGAACGCCGTCTATGAAAAGCACGTGGTTCAACCGTATCCGGCACGCTCAACGATTCAGATTTCGGCATTGCCCAAGGGCGCCAAAGTCGAAATCGAAATGATCGCCTATCGCGGCAAATAACCGAGCGTCTCAGTTGCCGATATTCAACTCACGCGTGACGCAGATTGCGTCCATCGCATCCGTCTTGAACGGGACAGCAGTGAGACCAGTACAAAAAAGTAACGCCGGCCACACACGGAGACACGTGTGGCCGGCGCTTGAAGCAGACGGGGTGATTTCGCGCTCGCCCTGACTGCCGCTATTCAACTGGTGGCGTGATTAATCGAGACCTTTGACCTGGATGACGGCTGGGCCAATGATGACGATGAAGAGCACCGGCAGGAAGAAGATGATCATCGGAACCGTCAGCTTCGGCGGTAGCGCTGCTGCCTTCTGCTCCGCGTCGGACATGCGCATGTCGCGGTTTTCCTTCGCCATCGTCCGCAAAGCTTGCCCGACTGGTGTACCGTACCGCTCGGCCTGGATCAGAGCCGTCGCAACCCCCTTCACGCCTGGCAAACCCGTGCGCTTGGCAAGGTTTTCATACGCTTGACGCCGCTCCGGCAAATACGACAACTCAGCCGTTGTCAGCGACAGTTCCTCGGCCAGTTCCAGCGACTGGGCTCCGACTTCCGCTGCAACTTTGCCGAAAGCTGCCTCGGCGGACATCCCTGACTGCACGCAGATCAACAACATGTCGAGCGCGTCTGGAAACGCTTCCTTGATCGACTGTTGGCGGCGTTGAACTTGGTTTTCGAGGAACATGTTTGGTAGGAAGTAGCCGATGTAGGCTGCCCCCAGCGCTACCGCAATCTTCACGATCGGCGGATAGTCGTAATCCGCGATGAAGAACATGTAGATCAAGCCTGCGACGGCAACGATGGCCGGGACCGCCAAGCGGAAAAACATGTACGCAATCAGCGGCGCCTGACCACGCAGACCAGCCTGCTTGAGCTTATCCCGCAAATCGTCGCTTTCGAACATTTTGCGCAGATCGAGTTTATCGACGATGCCCGACATGAAACTGTTGCTGACCGGGCGAAGTGCAGCTTTCTTGTTCAGATCACTGATTCGCGAGGAACGCATTTTGTCACGCTCGACTGCCATCACACGCATGCGCGACGGCAGGCGATCCCTCGACAGGGACGGCAGGAGCAATGTCAACACCATCGCGAACATCGCGATCGCCGCAAGAACAGTGACGAGCACTTCCGGTCTGGTGATGGCTTCGATGAAGTCGAACATGGTGATCGGTCCTCAGTCCGTATCCTGTTGGCTTGTCATTGATCGACAGCGCTGGAGCAGTTTCCGCCAGCGCCGCTCGGCTTGGTGCAGAAAATGCGATCAGCAGTCCGTCTACAGTGCTTCCAACAACCAACTCGCGTTGCAAGCACTCTAGTATTTGAAATTGATCATTTTACGCATGATCATGATCCCGCAGAACATCCAGAAGGCTCCGGCCAACAGCAAAAACATCCCGAACTGTTTGGTCCATAACAACGAGACGTATTGTGGGGTGGTCAGATACACCAGGGTCATTACGGCCGGTGGCAAACTGCCGAGAACGCCGGCCGACGCCTTCGCTTCGGCCGAAAGCGCTTTGACCTTTGATTGCATCTTTTTGCGATCCCGCAACACGCCGGACAGATTTCCCAGCGCTTCGGACAAGTTACCGCCTGCGGATTGCTGAATTCCGATAACGATCGCAAAAAACCGAACTTCCGGGACCGGCATGCGTTGCATCATCCGCTCGAAACACTCCGACAACGGCACACCGACGCGCTGTTGTTCCACGACTTCACGGAACTCAGTGTTGATCGGGTCGGGGCTTTCGCGGGCAATGATGTTCAAGCATTCGTTCAGCGGGAGGCCCGATTTGACACCGCGCACGATGATATCGATGGCGTTGGCAAACTCATTGAGGAAGCGGTTCTGCCGACGCACCACCATTTTACCCAGGATCCAGCGAGGCAAGCCCAAGACGCCGACCAGTCCAATCGCGATGGCGGAGAAGTAAGGCAACTTGGGTGCGAGAATCATCGTCAAGACCGTGCAGACGACACCACAAACGACACTGGCGATGTAAAACGTCTTGACGTCGATATCGAGCCCGGCGCGCTGGATCTGCTGGCGCAACGTAACTTTTGCATCAACCTTTTGCTGTTCTTCGAGTTCCTTGATCGTCTCGGCCACCTGGCGGCGGCGGCTGGAGCCTGCATCGCCCGTTGCCACACGCGCACCTGCGCGACTGGTCCGTGAGGTCTCAGCGACCCCCGAGACACGCTTTTCCGCACGCCTCTCGCCCGACAAGTAGGGCGACAAGATGAGGTAGACGATGGCCGCGATGCAAACTGCAGCGAAAGCCAAAAGCCCATAAAATATGTAGTCTTCTTGTGTCATTGGGTTTCGTTCCTAGCGGCGGCACTGGCAAGTGCCGGCCCCATGCAGCATCCGGCCAGTCTGATCACTCACCCATCGGGTTTCCGTTCACGTCGGAAACTTCAGATGCCGCAAGGGCCTCAGCAAGGCGTCCGGTCTCACCATAATACTCAGCCCGTTCCCAGAAGCGTGGGCGCGCAATGCCGGTTGAGCGATGGCGCCCGACAAGCTTGCCGTTGGCGTCCTCGCCGATGATGTCAAACACCAGGATGTTCTGGAGGGTGACGACTTCGCCTTCCATGCCGACAACCTCGGTGATGTGCGTGATTTTGCGGCTGCCATCACGCAGACGCGAGGCCTGAACGATCACATCGACCGAGCCCGTGATCATTTCACGGATGGTCTTGGTGGGCAGTGCGTAGCCACCCATCATGATCATGGATTCCATTCGGCTGATGGCTTCGCGCGGGCTGTTGGCGTGGAGGGTCCCCATCGAGCCATCGTGGCCGGTGTTCATGGCTTGGAGGAGATCGAAGGCCTCAGGCCCGCGAACTTCACCGACGATGATCCGTTCCGGTCGCATACGCAGGCAGTTCTTGACCAAATCACGCATCGTGATCTGGCCTTCACCTTCTAGATTCGGCGGACGTGTTTCGAGGCGAACCACGTGCGGCTGCTGGAGCTGCAATTCCGCTGAGTCTTCGCACGTAATGATGCGTTCCTCTTGGTCAATCGCACCCGACAGACAGTTGAGCAGTGTCGTCTTGCCGGAGCCGGTACCACCTGACACAAGGATGTTGCACCGGACGCGACCGATGATTTCGAGAAGCACTTTGCCAGCCGGTGTGATCGAACCGAATTTGACCAATTGCTCCAGTTTCAAGCGGTCCTTCTTAAACTTACGAATCGTCAGCGCTGGACCGTCGATGGCGAGCGGCGGTGCGATGACGTTGACGCGAGATCCATCCGGCAAGCGCGCATCGCAGATCGGTGAACTCTCGTCGACGCGACGACCGACCTGACTGACGATACGCTGACAGATGTTCATCAGCTGGGCATTGTCGGCGAAACGGACGTTGGTTTTCTGGACCTTGCCGCCGACTTCGATAAACGTGGCCGATGCGCCATTGACCATGATGTCGGCGATATCATCGCGCGCCAGCAGCGGTTCGAGAGGACCATAGCCAAGGACATCATTGCAGATATCCTCGAGCAGTTCCTCCTGCTCGGCGATCGACATCACGACGTTCTTCAGCGTGATGATTTCGCTGACGATATCGCGAATTTCTTCACGTGCGGCTGCCGCTTCAAGCTTGGCAAGCTGCGTCAGGTCGATGGTATCAATGAGGGCATTGAACACCGTCGTTTTGACGTCATAGTATTCTTCAGAGTGACGCCGAGCTGACTCGACGGCCTCAATTCTGGTCGATGCGGCCGCGGTTGCAGCTGCAGCCGTCGCGCTAGTTTTCGGCTGCTCAGCCGTTTTGACAGCGTCTGCCTGCCGAGCCGGCACAGTTGCGCCAGTCGGTTTGATGGGCTGACGCGGCGCTGCCGGAGCGCCTGTTGATCGTTTGCCGAACATCGGGATTGATCCTTAGCGCTTGAATTTCAGTTTCGACAGCAACGGACCGAGAGCGCCGCCTGAGCTTGCCGCTGCCGCGACCTTTTTGTCGGCTTTGGTGTCGCGGCGATTGGACAGAGACAGCGCCAGGTCGCGAAATTGCGGACCAGCTTTGGCTTTGCTTGAGAGCTCTTCAATCATCTGGCCGTTGTTGGCCGCCTGGCCGAAATGCTCCGCATCAAACTCAATAACCTGCGAGGCTTGGAGGCCGACGGCCGCCGCAAATTCGCTGATATCGATTTCAGGGCGTTTCGGCATTTTGGACATGTTGATGACCAGCTGGGGCATCGCATCGTTGTTGCGTGCGGTTTTCAGCTGTTCGAGCAGGTTCTTGGCGTTGCGCAGATTTGCCAGATCGGGCGCTGCGGTGATGACGATCTGATCAGCCTGAAGCAGAACCCGCTTCACCCAGGGCGTCCAGACATGCGGTAAGTCGACAGCAACGATCGGCACATTCTGGCGAACCACATCGAGAACCACATCGCAGGCATCAGCCGAGATGTCGAACTCACGATCCAACACGGCAGGTGCCGCAAAAATCGATAAGTGTTCGGAGCACTTGGTCAGCAGGCGGTCCAATAGCATCTCGTCGAACCGCTCCGGACTTTGCAGCGCTTCAAAGATGCCTTGCGGTGGGTCCTGGTTGAAATCCAATCCGGTCGTGCCAAAGGCAAGATCAAGGTCGGCAACGACGACGTTGGTCTTCAGATGCTCAGAGATCGCCCAAGCGACGTTGTGACAGACGGTTGATGAACCGACGCCACCCTTAGCGCCGATAAATGCGATGATGTTGCCGACCGGATCTGAGTCCGGATCGTTATAGAGGTTCGAGAGGCTTTCCAGGAATTGGATCGGCTCGATCGGTGCAACGATGTATTCGCTGACACCGCGTTTCAGAAGTTCGCGATACAGAACCACATCGTTAACGTGGCCGACGATCATCACTTTTGTACCAGCATCGCAGCACTCAGCGAGCGCGTCGAGTTCACCGAGCATTTCATTGCGAGACAGGGACGACTCGATCACGATCAGATTTGGTGTCGGGCTTTCCTGATAGTGCGCAACCGCAGCACTCGCGCCGCCCATGTGCACCGAGACGTGTGTTTTCGACAATCTCCGATCTTCAGCCGCAGCCTGGATTGCACTGGCCGTCTGCGATTCCTCGCAGAAAGCCTGAATCGAAATGCGAGGGATCGGACGTGCGCGATCGTGCCGGCTATCAACCCCGGTGAAACCTGACACAGCCATCTCATGGCCGGCGACGGCGGCGTCCGCAGTAGCCATTTTGGCGTTCCGGCTCATGCAAGCCTCCTTTGACGTTCAGAATGATGTCTGCTTGGTCGCGCGCTCGTCGCTGGAGCGCGAAGCACCAGTTGACTCGCCTTTGATGTACTTTTCGTAAACAGCATCGCGTCGATCGCCGTTTGCCGATGACATGGTGCGCGGCCCCAACAGATCCGAGGGATTTGCGATCATGGCGGCTAGATTGCGCTGCTGGGCACAACCAAAGTTGTGGTAGTTCGTGTTGCGCTTCGACTCAGCCAGGTTGTCTGGCCAACGACCGCATTCCGGAGCTTCCGCGTGAAAACGGAGATACGAAACCCGGATCGGTGGCTGCGACGAGCCTTCTGCATGGTAAGGCTCAATTGAGACCGACGTCTCAGTGAAGCCGTGCTCACCGAGCATGGGACGGAGATCGGCAACGGCTCGCATGGCCGAGACTTCGTTGGCAGCACCGGCTGGGACCGAGACCACGATCTTGCTGTTGCCACCGTCTTGCGACCGGTATTTTTCCAGGAACGCATAAAGCTGCGCGCGCTGGTGGGACGACAGGCCGTTCTGACCACGCGCAACGGCAACATTCATGTTGTGGGCCTTCTGCGACACCAGGATGGGGTGACGCTCTGAAGGTTCCAACAAAGTCCAGCCGGCCGATTGGCTCGGCTTGTTGTCGATATGCTCGCAGCCAGCGAGTGTCGTTACAAGTGCGCAGGCGACGACGGCTTTGGCGACAAATGTCGTCAGGCCAGTCCTGCGGATGTGATCGATTACCATCATGATACGCTCCGTGGATTGGGATCAGTCGACGATGAAGCCGTGGGACCCTTTGAGGTCGCCGTCGGGTGTTGGTTTACCGCGCCCGTAGACCCGGTTGAGTTGGCCGAGGAAGCTGGCCTTGAGATCAGATGCCGGTGCCAAACCATCATCCGGACGAGCGAGGTTTTGGCGTGCCGTCGGGCGCACCAGATAGGGTGTCACCATCACGATCAGTTCGGTTTCGTTCTGTTGGAAATCGCGGCTGCGGAACAGCGTGCCGAGAATTGGGACGTCCTTCAGACCGGGGAAACCTTCGATGTTTTGACGGGTTGTATCCGAAATCAAACCAGCCAGAGCCATCGAGCCGCCTGACGGAAGTTCGACCGTCGATGTTGCCGAGCGCTTGCGGAGCGAGGGAATTTGCGATCCGAACAAGACCACGGCGCCTTCGTTCGAAAGTTCCGAAACGCTGGTTTCAATCTTCAGACTGATGCGGCCTTCAGACAGAACCAATGGTGTGAAGGCGACGGCAACACCGAATTCTTTGAAGGTCACGCCATAGGTGGCGACACCGTTGACCGACGAGGCGCTACCAGGAACTGGATACTCACCACCTGCGAGGAACTTCGCCGACTCGCCCGACACCGCCGTCAATGTTGGCTCAGCAAGTGTCTTGACCAAGCCTTCGCGTTCCATCGCTCGCATGGCGCCTGCGAGACAGTGACCGCCGGCATTGAAGGCACCGACGATGCCTGACTGAGGCAAGAAACCTGTCCCCGACGCTGCAAGGTTAATGCCGCAAGACGCTAGGCTTGAGCTGCCGGCACCTGCCAGTCCCGTTGTTGGCAGACCACCAAGTGATGTCGCTGTAATCGGCAGCGAGTTGTCGGTGCCAGCACCAAAGCGGAAATTTCCTGCGTTGACCGAGTTTGCGAGATTGATGCCGAACTGCTTCAGCACCGAGCGGTTGACTTCCGCGACAGTCACCTTGAGCATGACCTGCTCGTCGGCTTCGATCTGCAGCATGTTGATGACCGACTTGTATTCGATCTTTTCGGTTGCCTGACTCTGCATCTGCCAAGTGGTGACGTTACCGATGGTGGTAGAGGTCGCGGTGTTGGCCGACGCGCCAATGGCACCCTTGTTGGCCTTGGCATATTGATTCGCCAGATCTGCCGAGCGCTGACTATCCACCGGCGAGCGAACCGTGCCGGTCAGGACAATGGTGGCACCAGCAAGTTCGGACTTGATGTTCGAGCCGGGGATCAGACGCTTCAGCATCGCATCAAGGCTCGACAGATCGCTACCAATGTTGATTTCGATGGTTGCGATCTGGTTGCCCTGGGTGTCGAAGAAGAACGAGTTGGCAGCCCCCGGCTTCTTGGCGACGAGGAACACGCGGTTCGACGTCTGCAGGATGATATCGACTTTCTCCGGGTCCGAGATCATCACGTCCCGCAGTTCCATCGGGAACTGGATCATCATCGACCGGCCACTGCCCATGTTGACTGAGCGGCTGATTGGAAATGCTGCATTCGCCGGAATGCGCATTATGGTATTGTCGGACGCTGCCGTTTCGACCGGAATTTGGCCTTTTTTCGGCGGCGGGGCTGAGCCCCCCGACAGAGCGTCGTCGGGCATGACCCAGATTGCTGTGGCTGTCAGCGCGACTGCGCTCCAAGCCTGTTTCCACGATATGCGCATGATATTGTTACCCCAGTAACCGCGATTGACTTTCAACAGCACTTCAGTTCACGCCGTAAACACGCGACTTAACGCCATAACGCAGGACTCGGATGGAATTGCCGGCGCGCGTGCCTTGCGACGTGCCGGGTTTTTCGCCGTGGATGTCGGCGATAGACCGAAGGGCGAGGCTGAGTTCGCCCATGGAGTTGGCTAGGGCGAGAAGTTCAGACTGGCGCGGCGTCAACTCGAGTGTTGCCGTGTTGCCGTCTGCGACCTTCTTGCCTTCTTTGGTTTCGATGTTCTGCCCGATGGCGAGAATTCGGACATTGCGGAACAGTGTATCGGATACAAACTCTTCCGCTCCACCGCCGCCCTTGCCACGCTTGCGCTGAATCAGAATGACGTCGACGTAGTCATTCGGCAGGATCAAGCGACCGGCTGCGGTTTCTTCGCGGATTTTGGTTGAGATCGCGCGCATGCCGGGTGGCAAGATTGCTGACATCACGCCTCCGGCTTCGCCGAACTTGATCAACTTGTTTTCTGTTGCCGGCTCGCCAATCAGGAGCGGCGCGCGCGCAATGCGCTTGTCGAAATCTTTGAGTGTCAGCTTGCGGCCTTCGACCACGAACGATGGGCTGAGCGCTCCCTCCGGCCATTCCTGCCAACGAAAGCTGTCGACGCCCACGGTTTCCCCAAGGCCGATATCTTTCTTGGCGACGAGAACTTTGGTGGTCTTGACTGTGCGAACATCATCGATGGGCTGCATTGGTGCAGCCTTCGGCTTCAAGTTCATCATCATATAAATGGCAATGCCGCCTGCAAAGCCCGCGACCGCTAATGTAATAATTCGTGCTTGCTTCATCGCACACTCATCCTTCCGCCCAACGGAGACCGGCCTCGGCCTTGTCAGTGACTGTGCGCGACAAACGTCAAACTTCGGTTAATGCGTGGCTCGATTTGGGCCAATTTGAAACAGTGCGGAAGATCGCTTGTGGCCGGCTGAGACGACCGTGATCGCAAGTTCGACCTGTTTGTCAGAAATGCCTTCGAGGGAAGTCGCTCGACACAGCTACGCCGGTCGCATATCGCTCCAATAGAAATCAACACATGCCTTGAAGGAGCTACTCATGAACCATTTCAAAGCCCTTATTGTCACCAAAGGGGAGAGTGGCCAACAGGCGAATTGGGGAGAAATGAGCGAACCGGACTTGATGGCAGGCGACGTTACCGTCCGCATATCGCATTCGACACTGAACTATAAAGACGGCCTCGCGGTTACCGGGAGAAGTCCGGTTGTACGGCGCTTTCCAATGGTTCCAGGGATCGACTTCGCAGGCACCGTGGTGTCGTCTCAGAGTGCCGAGTTCAAGCCGGGTGACGCCGTAATCCTGAACGGCTGGGGCGTCGGCGAAACCCATCTGGGTGGTTACGCCCAAATGGCCCGCGTAAGAGCCGAATGGCTGGTTGCCAAACCGGCAAGCTTAACAGCGGCTCAAGCTATGGCCATCGGGACCGCAGGTTACACAGCTATGCTTTGCGTGATGGCTCTGGAAGCGCATGACGTGACGCCAGCAACTGGCCCGGTGGTTGTGACCGGTGCTGCCGGTGGAGTCGGCTCAGTCGCAATCGCGTTGCTGTCAAAGCTCGGCTATCATGTGGTTGCTTCCACGGGCCGCCGAGAAGAAGATGCTTACTTGAAGTCCCTGGGGGCTAGTGAAGTGATCGACCGCACGGATCTCTCAGGGCCACCGCGCCCGCTCAACAAAGAGCGCTTCGCGGGTGCTGTGGACAGTCTTGGTTCAACCACGCTGGCGAATGTCTTGTCGATGATCAAATATGGCGGTTGCGTCGCAGCCTGTGGGCTCGCGCAAGGTATGGATTTGCCGGGATCAGTAGCGCCCTTCATTCTGCGTGGCATAACCCTAGCTGGCATCGACAGCGTCATGGCCCCAAAGCCCAAGCGGATTGCGGCCTGGGCTCGCCTCGCCGATGATCTTGACCGGGGCAAACTGGACGCAATGACGGTTACCCGCCCGCTGACTGAAGTGACCACATTTGCACCAAAGATCCTGGCGGGCAAGATCCGCGGACGCGTGGTGTTTGAAGTGGGCTGAAACATCAATATGTTGCCAGCAATCGCGGCCCTTCGTAGGGTGGACAACAATGTTTAGCATCGGGAGGCACTTGATGAATGACGGATTGTGCAGAAATCTAACGCTGCTCGGCATCATGCAGCTGACAACATTCGGACTAAGTGCGCCAGCCAGTGCTCAGGGGCAACTCAACCTATACTGTTCGGTTCAGGTCGAATGGTGCCAAGGAATCGTCACCAGCTTTCAGAAAGTATCTGGCATCACCGTAAACATGACCCAAAAAGGCTCAGGCGAGACCTTTGCTCAAGTCCGCGCTGAAGGCCAGAATCCACGCGGCGATGTCTGGTTTGGCGGCACTGGAGACCCGCACTTGGCGGCAGCTGAGGAAGGCCTAACTGTTGAATACAAGCCCGAAGCGCTCGGTCAACTTCAGCCTTGGGCGGTAAAGCAATTCGAGAGCGCCAAAGGCCGCTCGATTGGCGTTTACTCTGGAGCTGTGGGTTTCGGTTATAATACTGAACTGCTAGCCCGAAAATCCGTGCCAGCACCTGCCTGCTGGGCCGACTTGGTCAAACCTGTATTTAAGGGCGAAATTCAGGTTGCAAATCCAAACTCGTCGGGTACCGCATACACCATTATCGCAACGCTGGTTCAGCTGTATGGTGAGGAGAAAGCCTTTGCCTACATGAAGGAACTACACGCCAACATCAACGCGTATGCTCGCTCCGGAACTGGCCCGATTAAGGCTGCTGCACGCGGGGAGACGGCGGTCTCGCTGTCGTTCGTTCACGACGCCGTTACAGAGAAAAACGCAGGCTTTCCCGTGGCTTACAGCACCCCATGCGAAGGTACGGGCTACGAAATTGGTTCGATGTCAATAATTAAGGGGGCGCGCAACCTTTCTCCAGCCAAGAAATTTTATGATTGGGCACTTACACCTGACGCTCAGAAGATTGGGTTTGAGATTGGCAAACAATTGCAAATGCCTTCGAACAAGGCAACACCTCTGCCACCAGGGGCCCCGGATCTGACCAAGATGAAGCTCGTTGAGTATGATTTCGTCAAATACGGAGCGGCCGCTGAACGCAAACGGTTGCTTGGTAAATGGGATGCTGAGATTGGTGCTTTGCCGCGCTAAGCTATTGATGTTACTCTCGGGGTCAAGACGAGAAGGTAATGTGCATGCAAACCAAGGTCACAAGCGCCGGCATGGTACTTGCGGCACTACTTTGGTCGCAGCCGTCAACGGCGCAAAGCACCTTGAACATGATCTGCGCGCCGGCCGCGGAATGGTGCGAGGCAATCGTTGCCGGCTTCCAGCGTGACACCGGGGTCAAGGTCAACATGGTGCGGAAATCGTCGGGCGAGATCCTGGCGCAACTGCGGGCTGAGTCGCAAAATCCGAAACTTGACCTCTGGTGGGGTGGGTCAACCGACACCCATTTTGTTGCTGCCGAAGCGGGCCTTTTGCAAACATACGTCTCGCCCAACATGGCTCAGCTCCATGATTGGGCGCGCAAGGCGCATCTGCAGTCGGCTGGACGATGTGTCGGCGTGTCGTCTGGCGCGATCGCGATCGCTTACAACCGAGAGCTTTTGGCGAAGAAAAATCTCGCTCCACCAACGAATTGGCAGGATCTCGTGAAACCTGAATACAAAGGCGAGCTCCAGCTTCCCAATCCGAATTCGTCAGGCACCGCCTATACGATTATCGCCGGGTTCGTGCAGCTGTGGGGAGAGGACAAAGCCTTTGATTACCTCAAGCGACTGCACGTTAACGTCAACGCTTACACGCGCTCCGGCTCGGGCCCTATCCGGGCAACGGCGCGCGGCGAAACCGGAATTGCCATCAGCTTTGACATGGAAGCGCTGTCGGAAAAGTACGCAGGCTTCCCGATCGAACTGACCTATCCCTCAGAAGGCACGAGTTATGAAGTAGCCTGCATGGGAATCATCAAGGGCGCGCGTAACGAGCGCGACGCAAAGCGCTTTTATGACTGGTATCTGACGCCTGCCGCTATGAACATCGGCCCGCAAGTCAATCAGTGGCACCAACCCGCCCACACAGGCGCCAAACTGGATCCGAAGTTGCCCGATCCAAAACGTATGAAGTTGATCGACTACGACTTCGCCGCCTACGGATCCAGTTCCAGACGGAGACATCTGCTCGAACGTTGGGAACGCGAAGTCGGCTCGCTGCCACGTTAGTCGGCACCGTCGTCGGATACGCCAGGTGTGCTCGGGCCACATGCAAAAATGACAATGGCTGCAGCAGTCTTGCCCGAGCTATGGTCATGTAGCAAACCCGCACTCAAGTAGGATACACATCCGATGAAAATCGTCACCATTGAGGCCCGAAAACTCGAGCCCTTCGTGGCCGACATCTTTGCCAAGGCCGGTTGTTCCCGCGCCGAAGCAGACCGGATCGGCCACTATCTGACCATCGCCAATTTGACTGGACACGACAGCCACGGCGTCCAGCGTGTGCCCCGCTATCTGCAATGGAAAGAGGAAGGTGTGTTTATCGCGGATCGGACTGTGAAAGTTATCACGGATACGCCAGTACTGGCTGTTGTCGATGGTCTGCAAGGTTTTGGCCAAACGGTGGCACCGCAAGCCGTTAAAATTGGTATTCAGAAGTGCAAGGCGATGGGACTTGCGGCCGTCGCCTTACGCAACGCCGGCCACATCGGCCGGGTCGGTGACTGGGCGGAAATGGCAGCCGCTGAAGGTTTGATTTCCGTACATTTTGTAAATGCTGCGGGCTCGGTCCTGGTCGCACCGTTCGGGGCCGTCGATCGCCGCTTTTCGACAGCGCCGTACTGCGTCGGTGTTCCGCGCGTCGGCGAGCCGCCCCTGGTTCTGGATTTCGCCACTTCGATTGTCGCTGAAGGCAAAGTGCTGAACGCGAGTTTCGGTGGCAAAACGCTGCCCGAGGCGGCGCTGATCAATCCGGACGGCAAGACCAACGCCGACCCGCATACTCTTTACGGAGACTATACGCCTTCAGGCCCGCGCAATTACCGTCAAGGCAAAGGCGCCATCCGTGCATTCGGGGATCACAAGGGCTCGGGTCTCGCTTTTATGTGCGAACTGCTCGGCGGCTCGTTGACCGGCACAGGCGCTACTTCTGAGGGTCGCAACTTCGCCAACGGCATGTTTTCGTTCTACGTCGATCCGAGGGTCGTCGACCCCGAAAATTTTTTTCCCGCCGACGTCGTTCGCTATACCACGCACGTCAAGAGTGCGCGCCCTGCCACAGTTGGTGACGAAGTCCTGGTGCCTGGCGAGCCCGAGCAACGCATGCGCGCTCAGCGCGGCAAAAACGGCATCCCGCTGCCCCAGGATACCTGGACTGCGATCTGCAATTCTGCACGTGCGGTAGGTATTCCAGAGGAACGGATTCCGCAGTCCGGCTGATCGATTATCGTGCCGCCACTGTCGACCGTGTCTTTGCATCTTCTTTGATCATGTCCGCAGCTTTCTCGCCGATCATAATGATCGGTGCATTGGTGTTACCAGATACCAATGTTGGCATAATCGCACCATCAACCACGCGCAGGCCGGCGATGCCGTGAACGCGCAGGCGTGCGTCCACAACTGCCATTGGATCGTTGCCCATCTTTGCCGTGCCAACGGGGTGAAAGATCGTTGTACCTTTGGCCTTCACCCAAGCCATCAGTTGTGCGTCGGTCTGCGCTTCAGATCCCGGCGCAAACTCCCGCACGACCAAATCAGCAAACGGTTTCTGACCGACAATGCGCCGTGCGATCTTTGCAGACTCCAACATCACGCGTCGATCCGCTGCCTCCTTCAAGTAGTTCGAAATTATCAACGGTTTCACTGTCGGATCCGCTGAGACAATGTGAAGATAGCCGCGACTTTCAGGGCGCAACTGGCACATCGACACGATCACACCGGGGAATTTATGCAGTCCTTGCCCCGGCCCGTCCGCCGTCAGCGGAATGAAATGGATCTGAAGATCCGGTGTCTCCAAGCTGGGATGCGACTTAATGAAAGCGCCCACCACACCTGCACCGATGGTCAGAATCCCTTTCTGCTTGAAGAGATAGTCCAACCCGGTCCGAAATTGCAGCCAGCGCGAGTGCCAGACATCATTGAGTGAGCCAGCGGCGTTGCACTCGTACATCAGGCGGATCTGATAGTGATCCTGCAGGTTCTCACCCACGCCTGGTAGATCATGCCGCACATCAACGCCGGCTCGTTGCAGAACCGCGGCCGGCCCAATGCCCGACAGTTGTAGGATCTGCGGGCTGCCGATTGCCCCAGCCGACAGCACGACCTCGCGTCGAGCACGAATCGTCACAGACTTGCCCCTGATCTTGGCAATCACGCCTGTCGCTTGTCTGCCATCGAGCCGCACACGTTCTATCGCGGCATGCGTGATGACCTGCAGGTTCTTGCGCATCGTGACTGGGTGCAGATAAGCCACCGCCGAGGAGCAGCGGCGGCCGTTCTTGTTGGTCAATTGATAATAACCGACGCCTTCCTGCGAGGCGCCGTTGAAATCCGTTGTTTCAGGAATCCCGTCGACAACGCAGCTTTGGCGAAAGGCTTCGCACAACGGGTTGTCCATACGGACATCGTCAACGCCCAGCGGCCCGTCGCCGCCATGCAGCTCATCGGAACCGCGAACTTGCCCTTCAGCTTTGCGGAAATACGGCAGCACATCCGCATGCGACCAACCGACGTTGCCCATCTGCCGCCACACGTCGTAATCTTGCGCTTGGCCGCGTACATACAGCAGACCATTGATAGCCGAAGAGCCACCAAGGACGCGCCCGCGCGGCCAGTTGACAACACGGCCATCCAGAAATGGCTCTGGTCCCGATGGGAACTGCCACGTCACCTTCGGGTTCGCAATGTTGCGGTAATAGCCGGCCGGTACATGAATCCACATGTTCCAATCGCGCCCGCCAGCTTCCAGCAGCGCCACACTGACGCTCGGATCTTCCGACAACCGATTGGCGAGGACGCAACCAGCAGAGCCAGCGCCGATGATAACATAGTCGAATGTTTGCTCGCTCACAGTC